>JBCCBE010000018.1:0-43239 GCA_039814425.1 Pseudomonadota bacterium | reverse complement strand
GCATTCCAAAGCAGCCTTGCAGCCATTCCAGCTTTGATTGCATTGCTAAGCGCCATTTTGATGGCCTTTGAAGGGTTGCTGATCCGTTTACTGAGCCAAACAGAAAGTGCGTTGTCGATGATGCTTTATATCAGTGTTCTGGGTGTTCTGTTGATGGGCGTACCCGCCATCCTTGAGTGGGAAAACATCAGCATTTCTATAGTAACGGGATGTCTCGCACTAGGGCCGCTCTCAATCATCGCACAATATTGTACGATCAGGGGATATCGCATTGCGCCGCTATCTGTTGTCGGACCAGTTGATTATTCATGGCTAATTTTCGCAATGCTCTTGGGCGTTGTTGGATTTGGTAAATATCCAGGTTTCGGGGTTATTGCAGGTGGCATACTGATTATCATCGGCGGCTCTGTACTTGCTGGCATTCGCACTCAAAAGCAAAGTGCTCAAGTTACAAATAAAACTCCATAAATGCTAAATCCTAAGCCGACCCTTCATCCAAAACGCAGCATCAGACAAAATTGGCCTCAAAGCTGATATTAAAACTAGGACACTACCAATGATTGAACTAGCCTGAACAATTTTCTGTTTTGCAGATTGCGGCACCGTCCTTTAACCGCATACGACAATCTTGGCAGACTTCACAGCCGGAAACAGGCAAATCGTATTCGAAATTGGACAAGCAAAAGCAATCGGTTTTCAATAGGATTAAAGGACTAGAACCCCCTAAATATTGATCTTTGCAGGAGCAGAAAATTATGAGCTACGTTCTTTACTCCTTCCCCGATTGTGCAAGTCACGTGATTAGAATGGTGCTTGAAGAACTGGGAGTAAGCTATCGAGATGAAATTGTTGATATGCATAACGATGCTCACAGAAGCAAAGAGTTTCTCCAACTAAACCCGCGCGGTTTGGTACCGGTGCTGGCAGATGAAATCACCGGCGCTACGCTGTCTGAGACAGGAGCAATCTTGAATTATCTCTCAGATCAAACCGGACACTTGGCACCACTTTCAACCGATTTGAACGCTCGTGCGGAGTTCTTGCAAAGGCTGTATTTTATTTCAAATACACTCGACGCAGATGCGCAACTTCAATACTATACAGAGCGATATGTTGGCGAGGACTTGGCCGAAGCTGCCAGACCGGTTGTTCACGCGCGCATGCGCAACCACTATGCAATGCTTGATGCAGCAATCGCCGAGCACAACGGAACCTGGCTGCTGGGTGACAAGCTCAGTATGTGCGATTTCTACCTTGGCGGATGTGCCCGTTGGTCGCTAATCGCGCCGCGTCATGCCCCGTTGGAACCAGAGGCAATTATTGGTCTTCCTCATTTAAACGCCTTACTTAAAAAGTTGGAAACCCTTCCTAGCGTTATAAGAGCATTTGATGCTGAGGATACGCCACGTTCTGCCTACTTTCGGGCACCAGTGCGATCGCGACTAACGTTGGCTTGATTCGTCAAACAGACTAATCCGCAAAAAGCCGCCAAGCAAAACTGATCGCAATTGCACCTAACTATCAGTTGATTTTTTTGCCAGATGTAAACGCCCGCTCCAAGTTATACCTCAAGCACGGTTTAAAGCCTGTGTTTTATGGACCGTTTCTATTTGAACAATCCAAATGCTAGCACTGTGGACAATCGAGATAACAGTTTCGCTGAATCAGACGGTGAACTAAAATGCAAATGCCACAATGACTTGTAGGACTATGGAATCAACGGCAAAAATTATCACAATTGCACAGCAAAAAGGCGGAGCAGGTAAAACAACGCTAGCGTCAAACCTTGCGGTGGGACTTGCCAGATCGGGAAAGAAGAAAGTCGCATTATTGGATACCGACCCGCAGGGCAGCATGGGAAATTGGTATCTAACGCGCGAAAGCAATTTCCACGACAATCCAAAAATCGCTGATTTGCATCTTCGAACTGCAAGCGCCTGGGGCGCGCGGTATGAAGCTCAAAGCCTGTCAAAAGACTTTGATTACGTGGTAATCGATACTCCTCCAAAAATGGGGATTGACGGTCGCCCCGCGATTGAGGTTGCAGATGTCGTGCTTGTACCAGTTACACCTTCAGCGCTTGATCAATGGGCAACGCTACCCACGCTAGAGTTGATCGAACCCGATAAACAAACCTGCATGGTCGTCCTGAACCGGGTAAACCCTCGAACCAGCCTTGCCCAACAGACACGAGCAGAAATTGCCAAAATGGATGTTAAACTGGCAAAATCGGAAATCAATCAACGGGTGATTTATGCCGATGTCATGTCGACAGGACTAAGCGTTTTGGAGAAAACACCATCGGGTCCGGCAAGCCGGGAATTTGGTGAATTCTTAAGTGAAGTCGCAAAGTATATTTAACGCAACGGCGATGCTTAGACGCATCAATGCGGCCGTGCGTATTTTCCTCTAAATGAATGGCTCGCACATATACCGCCAGAATTGAGAGGAATTGCGGCAGGTTTCTACCCTTTAGGAAATGCTAATACGTTGCTCTTCCACCTGAAAGATCAAATACACCTGCGGTGGTGAAGCTATTCTCACGACTTACAAGCCAACTGACCATGTTTGCAATTTCATCGGTTTCGACAAACCGTCCCCTTGGAATCTTGGAGAGCATGTATTGAATATGCTCATCGCTCATTTGATCAAATATCCGCGTTCTGGCGGCAGCTGGTGTGATACAGTTCACAGCAATGTTTTGACCTGCCAATTCTTTACCAAGAGATTTTGTAAATCCAATTACCGCGGCCTTGGACGCAGAATAGGCAGCCGCATTCGGATTGCCTTCCTTTCCTGCCACGGACGCAATGTTGACGATGCGGCCATAGTCATTGGCCTTCATATAAGGGACTACAGACCGATTGACATAAAACGTACCATGCAGGTTCAACTCTGTAACCCGAAGCCATTCATCCACCGGATATTCATCAACAGTTACATTCATTCCAGCAATACCTGCTGAATTGACCAGTATTGATATTTTTCCCTCAGCATCCGCGAGTTGTTTGGCCGCATCTTCGACTTCTGCCAGGTCCGTAATATTCACTGCCGCACACTGAGCCATTTCGCCCAAATCGTTTACTGCAGCATCAAGTGCCGCACGATCAATATCCCAAAGCGCTACTTTGGCACCTGATGAAATAAACCTGCGGGCACATGCAAGACCAATTCCCTGGCCCCCGCCCGTGACTACTGCCACTTCACCGCTAAGATCGTACTGGTTCACTTTCTAACTGCCCCCAACAGATTGTTAATTAACCTTTGATCGGTCACACCTGACTGCAACGCTGTTTCAGGCACCTCATTACAATTGTAGTAGCCTGCAACATGGACAGAACAGATGATACCAACATACATCAATTCACCGATACTCCCAGCGCATAGTCCAATATAGAGCTTGCCGGTATTTCCCGACCAGGTATTCCATCTCTTACAAGCGCCATTTAAAAATTCCCATTTTAATCTAACCGCTCCATCCGCCATCTATGACATGCGGCTGTCCGGTGGTGAAAGCGCTTTCATCTGACGCAAGATACACAACCAGGGCTGCTATCTCTTCTGCGGTCGCAATCCTTCCCATTGGCTGACGCGCTACAAAGGCTTTCATCGCTGCCTCATAATCTCCAGTAGCCTTAAGGCGCTCATGCAGGGATGGGCTCTCAACCGTGCCAGGGCAAATACAGTTACACCGAACACCCTTGGTGATATATTCACACGCCACAGATTTCGTCATACCTATTACAGCAGCTTTCGAAGCGCCATACACAAAGCGGTTGGGCGCACCGATGATGGATGACACAGCAGAAGACATGTTGATGATCGAACCGCTGCCGCGCGCCAGCATGCCGGGAATATTCGCCTTCATCATCTTCCACATTGCCCGGACATTCAAATTAAAGGCAAAGTCCCATTCATCATCGTCACAATCCAGAATAGTCCCGCTGTGAACAAAGCCTGCACAGTTAAACAGCACATCAGGATTAACTTTTCCTGCGGCTTCAACCACTGCAGTATCATCAAGAACATCCAGAACAAACGTTTCGAGATTGCCATCTGCGTCTTTTTCCAGATTTGCAAGCGCCGCAGGATTTACATCTGTTGCAAAGACATGTGCGCCTTCTTGAACCATCGCCAACGCAGACGCCCTGCCAATACCCTGACCTGCTGCGGACAACAGGACCTTTTTGCCTTTCAGCCTCATGATTTTCCTTCCAAAAACAACCAAGTCGCAATTTTCATCTGTGTTTCATTTGTCCAACTTAACCTAGAACGTACGACCATCTACCTAAATCCGTTTCTTTCGATGAGGTACAAGGCAAAAAAATTACCCATGATTGACCCTTTCAAAATTTTCAGTTCTTGCGGTACAGTGCGCTTTATCCCAGCCGCGCAATGACATCATCCACGGTCGTAATTTCGGCAACATTCGACATTCCAAAATCTAAAGAAGCACGATGCCATTCCGTATTCATGGTGGAGCAGGCATCTTCGGGTACTACAATTTTAAAACCTCTATCGGCACCCGTGCGGGCAGTGTGTTCAACGCTCATGTTTGTCCAGGCACCTGTATTGATAATTGTCTCAATACCAAAATTTCTAAGTTCACTTTCAAGTCTTCCATTTTCCCAAGCACTCATCGTCAGCTTTTCAACCACCACATCTTCTGAGTGTTTCCCCAGCCCGTTAACCGGTGAACCACCCCACGTGTCACGAACCAGTGCATTGGCACCAATCAGACCATCCATTAGTGGAGAATTGCGCGTCATACCTGGATGGCCTGGTTCGCAAAGCAACCATACATGAATGACTTTCACACCCATCTTGCGGCAAGCATCCGCCAGACGCATGGAATTGGAAATCACATTTTGCTGCCTTGCGTGAACCGGCGACCCTGAGTCAGCGAATGCGCCCCCATCCATAATCACATCGTTCTGCATATCCTGAATAATCAGCGCGGTCTTGGCAGCTTCAATACGCTTACCGGGCTGAGCAGCATTTGTTGAAGGTTGAGACTGGCCCGCTGGCAGACCCTGTTCTCTTGGATACATAAACGGTTCATTTCGCGGCGCGACTTTCGTTTTGACGGCGTAAACGGAAGTGCATGCGCATAGGAATAGTGTCCGAAAATCATCGCCACCCCAGTGCAGGTTTGCCACCATTTCCGGGACCGTGATCTTTCCGATCAGAAGTCCATGAAAATCATATACCCAAACACCCCCCGGAGCGGTGACCCAAACATTCCCGTTTATGTCTGCCTTCATGCCGTCGGGGACGCCCGGTTTCAGTGTATCTTTGATGCCGGAGGCAAAGATGCGTGCATTTACCAGCCTGCCATCGGATGCAACATCAAACATTCTGATATTCGCCTGATCCGTGTCGTTGACCCACATCCAGCGCTCACATGGAGAAAAGCACAAACCATTTGGCTGATTGAACATGTATTTATCAGAAACCAAAATGGCTTCATCCCCCGGCGTGTGATCCGGCGGCAACATATATACGCCCTGAAAACCCTGCTGGAGTGGCCGCGGTACACCAAAGTGTTCCTTCCGGCCATAGGTCGGATCGGTAAAGTAAATAGTGCCGTCAGATTTGACACAAATATCGTTTGGGGAATTGAGTTCCTTACCATCAAAATGCGTGCATAGAACTGTCCGCTCGCCAGAGGGAGAGATTTTGACGACGCTACTGGTAGAATGCTCACACACCAGAAGATTCAACTCAACATCATAAGTCATCCCGTTACCCTTGTTCGAGGGCTTCTGAATTTCTTTGATGCCTTTTTCCGGTGTCCATTCCCGCCGAACATCGCCCGGCATGTCAGAAAACAATAGCCGTCGTTCACGTGGGTTCCAGATCGGGCCTTCTGTAAAGATAAATCCGGTACCCAGCTGACTGATCGGCGAATATTCATCGATCAGTTCAAGAAACTTTTGGTCTACAACTATCTGCCCCATGCTCGGAACTCCTACTAAAACTTCAGCCTACATTGGAAACCATTCGCGCTTCGGCAAAGTTTCAGCCAAAGGGCCGGGAATGGTCATTCCTGTGCGACCGACAACCTGGGCATTCTCTATTTTCGCACCGCGGTCATGGGTTGGCAGAATGAATGTGTAATTCTGGAGCAGCTTCTTAACAGCGCCTTTTTCAGCCCGCTTTGAACCGGAGTGATTACCGGTAACTTGCGGCTCCATATAGTTATTCACACGCACATGGTTCACAACCTGGTCATTGAAGTCATAGACCACATCACCACAGATACAGGCCAGCCCTTCTGCAGTTTCGACCATTACATTCATCGACCCTTCGGTATGCGCGCCAGCAGCTTCACACCAGACACCGGGGATAATTTCTTCTCCACCAGACAATTCAAGATCAAGAAAGCGCATCGCTTCCGGTTCGTAAATGCGTTCAACAAGGTGCATGATGTCCGGCTTTGGGTATTGCGGATACATAATGCCAGAAACAGAAAATTCCATTTCCCTGCGGTTCAGCACGACCGTGGTATTCATCGGAAAGAGATCATCTTTGCCAGCATGGTCAATATGAAGATGCGTGTGCAGTACATACCGGATATCGCCCATCTTGAGCCCGTGTTTGGCTAATTGATTCTCGATCATATTGTCGTGAAACTGAAGTCCACGCATCCCCAGACTTTCCATAATCGCATTGTCACGATAGCCAGTATCAACCAAAATTGGGTATGTTCCGCCCAAAATCAAAAATCCGTAAACCGGAACGCGTCTTACGCGCCCACACTCATGTCCGAGCACCAAAAACGACGTTTCAAGCTCGATGTCCCCAAAATCCAAAACATGAATGGTCAGTGCCATTTTCTCACTCCCTTGGTTATAAATGTTGGCCAAAAACGGCCAATTGTTTCTGGTGCTGTTGCACCGCTAAATTCGATAAATACTTTCTGCTGTTCCTGTAAATATTTGTTCCCGCTCGGCTTTTTTCATGCCAACAGTTGCGTCTTTGAATGCCTCAAGCAATTCAGAGTAGCCCGTCCAGATTTTCTCAATTGGAAAATTTGAACCAAACATGCATCGCTCAGGCCCAAATAGCTTGACCGTATCCTTTACCATTTTTGAAATAAACTGTGGATCATTGCGATGAATAAACGTACCGAAGGCTGATAGCTTAGTGTAGACATTCTTTCGAGCTGACAGTTGCTTCATGCCGGCTTGCCAGGCTTCCCGTACTGACGAACTCTCTTCCTCGAGCATGCCTGCATGCTGAAGTACAAACGTAACGTCAGGACAGGCATCAGCCAGTATCGCACCACTATTCATTTGAGATGAAAATATCTGAAGGTCGAAGCTCAATCCGTAATCAGCAAGGTGCGAAATATTTCTTTGAACATCTTCGTCCTCACACAAATCTGCTCTGCCAGCAAAGCGATACATCGGATTCTTGTGCCAGTGAAATTGCTGTCGGACACCACGAAACAAAGAGTATTTGGAGAGGCGATCCAACTGATAGCGCACATCACCTTTTGTGAAATCTGCATACCCAACAATCGCATGCGGCCAACCGGCTTGCTGATGGACCGACTGAACCCAAGCCACTTCATCCTCAAACCAATTAGGTGCCCAGTTAGCCTGTACATAAACTGACTTTTCAATGCCCATGTCCTTTATGTCATCAAGGTATTCATCGATCTCATAGTCTCTTTTGATTGAGGCATATGGGCCAAATATCCTCGGACGTTCGGGTCCAAGCAACCATGGCAGGTCTTTTTGCAACCATATATGGTGATGCGCATCAATCATGCGGCCCTCGCAATATTTAGGACATGATCGCAAATGCTCTTAAGATCAGCAGCCCCTGCAAGCTCATCCAGATGAGGAAGAATTGCTTTTAGTGCTTCGGTCTCTGGCACATAATTTTTGTCAGATGCGAGCGGTGATAGCCAATGGAGACGCCATGACATTTTTTGTAGCCGTTCCACTGCATCAATCATGCTGCCGGGATCACCCCGTTCCAGCCCATCTGACAAAATCAGCACCAAAGCGCCCTTGGCATGGCCAGCATATCGTGGAATGCTCAAATAAGCACCGAGAGCATCACCAATCCGGGTGCCGCCGTCAAAATCCGCAACAGACTGCGAAATTCGCAAAAGCGCTGTTCCGGGTTCTCTCGGTTTTAAACTGTTGGTAATACGTGTCAGACGCGTACCGAGAGTGAAACATTCAAACGAATTTGCAGCTTTTGAAAGTGCATGCGCAAAACGCATATAACCATCGGACAAATCACGCATTGAACCGGAGACATCAATCAATAGAAGGATTTTGCGCTGCCTAACTTTTCGATCAAGCCAAGAAAGGATAACGGCATCGCCATCGGTTTTATTTGCTGATTTCAACAGTTCACGCATGTTCAGCTTACGTCGGCGCTTTGCATCTTTGAAGCGATAGGACATGCGTTTGGGAAGACGTCTTTTTGCCTGCCGTGAAAATAATTCGAGTGAATACATACGTTCCATTTGCGCAAAACCGCGATGCGAGAGAATTTCTGTTCCACTTGCGATTTCGCCGGGCTGATCTTCTTCTTCCTCAATGGAGATATCGCGCGACTGTGTTCCCGGTTCACGCACTTGCAGATCGTCTTCTTCATCACCTGCCACTGTCGGAGCAAGTGTTTGGCCATAGAAATGCGACTGGAAGAGCACATCAAATTCCGGTTCACGGTCCTTTGGAACCGCGAGCATGGCGATAGCAGAGGCGCGAATATCATTCATGGACTTGGGTCCAAGCAAGGCAATCGCTTCTATGAAACCCATAGTCTGGTCCGGTGAAACAGCAAACCTATGCTCTCTAAGCAGGCTTGCAAATTCTACAAAAGTTTCTGCACCCCTGGGGATTTTCATGCTGCAACCCCCGAAATTATCGCGTCGAGTTGCGGCTCGATATAAGTAAGGTCATCATGATCCTTCAAAGCAACACCAATTGAACGCTGAAAAGCTGCGGGCCATGTATTTCCTTGGCTATGCAACAATGTTGCAGCCTCTGCCCACTCGACAGTCTCAGCAACACCGGGGGGCTTTACCAGCGGGTGTTCCCTCAATTGTGAAACCGCCGCAACGACCGCATCAGCCGTGACGCGCGCAACAGAACTTGCCCTCATCATAACAATTTGGGCTTCTAATGATGCTTGCGGATAATCAATCCAATGATAGACACAACGTCTTCGAAGCGCTTCGTGCAGTTCTCTTGTGCGGTTCGAGGTTAGGACTACGACCGGGCGCTGTAACGCCTTTACTGTGCCGGTTTCCGGAATAGATATCTGAAAATCGGATAGGAATTCCAAAAGGAACGCCTCAAATTCCTGATCTGCCCGGTCTATCTCATCGATAAGCAGGATGTTGTCAGCGGGCGACCTGATCGCCTCAAGCAAAGGACGTTCTAGTAGAAACTCATCCGCATAAATGTTGACGTAGTCTTCACCGGCCTGCCTAATGGCAAGCATCTGTCTGGGGTAGTTCCACTCATAAAGTGCACCGGCAGCATCAATTCCCTCATAACACTGCAACCGAATGACGGAACGCATAAGGATCGAACCGATTGCCTTTGCTGCTTCCGTTTTGCCGACACCAGGCGCCCCTTCAAGGAGCAGCGGCTTTCCCATCGCAAGCGCAAGATAGGCAGCGGTCGCTAACCCTTCATCGGCCACATATTGTGCACCCGTTAGCGCCTGTTGCAACGCATGAGGGCTATCAATGCCCACTATGGATGATTTGACCGCCATAGCTACACAAGCCCGTTTTGTGGTTTTGCACCGCCGTTTTGCTGAATACCGCGAAGCACTTTTTCCGGCGTAATCGGCAACTCGTCACACCGCACACCAACCGCATCAAAGACCCCGTTAGCAATGGCAGGTAGAAGCGGATTTGCGCACATCTCGCCGGGCCCCTTACCGCCAAAGGGTGCATCTTCCGCCGGACGTTCCAAGACTGCGATGTTATGCGGAACCACTTCTGCTGGGCCTGGCATTAGATAGGAGTTGAAATCTTCAGGACCATGTTCGCGCGCAGGGTAATAGGGTTCCGTAGTTTCATAAAGCGCATGCGAAACTCCCATCCATGCACCGCCAACCAACTGCTGTTCGACGAGTTTTGGATTAAGAGCGCGTCCAACTTCATAGGCCGAATTGATACCGGTAACCTCTACCTCCCCCGTTTCATCGTCAACCGAGACGTCGACAATAACGGCTGCATGAGCAAAGCAGGAAACCGGACTCATTTCACCAGTATCAGGATCTGCTTCCGAAGGCGGGATCAGAAAAATGCCACGCCCAGAAAGAGTGCGCCCCTGTTTAAACTGCGCTGCAATAGCCGTATCTGCGACGGTTATAGATCGGCTGGGCGCCCCTTTGACATGGATGTTACCTGTACCATCTGTATCCAGGTCCGAAGCGTTCACTTCCAACTCTTCTGCTGCTGCTTCAAGCAATGCTTTTCGGGCCTCTGTTGCGGCACGGATAACCGCATTACCAACCCTGTGGGTGCCACGAGACGCGAAGGATCCCATGCAATGAGGGCCGGTATCACTATCTGCAGTGTCGACATAAACATCGCCCACTGGGACACCGAGCGTTTCCGACGCGATCTGGCGGGTGACAGATTTCATGCCCTGTCCAAGATCAATAGAACTGAGCGATACCTTAAATTTTCCATCAGGTGTGGAGTGAACTAATGCCTGACTTGGATCACCACCTAAGTTCATTCCGATTGGATAATTAATACAGGCAAAACCGCGGCCATTGTGGATCGTCATAACTAGCGTCTCCTTGAACCTGATATGAACCTTGATGCACCAGGCCGCTTTAATCCGCGATCAAATAGTTTGTCTGGCTTATAAGGCTCTGGTTGCGGGGCTGGCGTCGGTGTTTGCGCAATCTGTGGCGGTTGCGGTGACTGAGTTGCAGGCAATGGTGTTTGAACTACCGGTGGCTGTGATTGCGGCTCCATCGGTGCACTAGGCTGCGTCTCATCCGGCGGCAGAGGTCCAGACCCATTGGACGGGCCACGATAGCCGTCTCTGCCTGGTTCTATTACCATTTCGTGATCTTGAGCAGGCGCAGCAATAACCTGCTCTCCCCGCGTTCCGGCTGCCACCTTGCCCTTGTGACCAGCACCTTCGAAAGGATGGATCGGCGTGTTGGATCGACGGCGGTCACCGATCTTGCCAACATCATCAGTGACCGTTTCTGGTATTTCGATGCGAGACCCTATGCCCCCACCTTTTAGGCTAGAGTCGTTTGCGAATTCCGGAGACAAACGCACCCCTGCTTTCTGAGCTGCAACCTGACAACATTCAATAAGCGCAGTGTTTTTAGCAAGTCTGCGATGTGCCTTCATATCTCCATCACGGTATGAGTTGCGGATGCGCAATTCAATAGGGTTCATGCCAAGATGCGTGGCAACCTTATCCATATGCGCTTCAATTGAAAAATCGACAGCAGTAATGCCGAACCCGCGCATGGCGGTAGCCGGTGTACGATTGGTATACACGCAATAGACATTGGAACTGACATTCGGGATTGTATACGGACCTGGCAGATGTCCGGTGGCCTTTATAATTGCATAAGGGCTCAAACGGGAATAAGCGCCGGCATCAAAAACACCCGTGAACTGGCGGGCAACAATCTGCCCATCGTTCATCACTCCATCCTTGATGTACCAACGCTCGGCGCCCCGGGGTGCCCCAACCTGCATTTCTTCCTGCCGATCGAAGACATATTTTACAGGCTGTCCGGTAAGGTGAGCACCCAATACCGCAAGCGGTTCATGCAAGCTATCGACCTTACCACCAAATCCGCCACCGACTGTTCCTCCGACAAAATGCAATCGTGAGGAAGCCATATCCAACAGTTTAGCAGTGGTACCAAGAGAGAAGAACAAAGCCTGCGTGCCGGTATAACACACGTACCGGTCATTGGTTTCAGGCGCTGCAATTGCACCACAGGTCTCGGTCGGTGCCTGCTCAATGGGCGAAAGCTGATAGCGGCCTTCGACAATATTATCAGCGGCCTGAAATGCTCTCTCGGTATCGCCAAAGCGTAGCTTTTGATGATCATAAAGTTCGTGATAGTCAAATGTGTTATTCGGATAGACCTCATTTACTACAGGTGCTTCCGGTTTCATGGCTTCTTCTGGATCTAGCACATGTGGGAGCACTTCATACTCAACCCGAACTGCCTTCACCGCTTTGCGAGCCTGCAACTCCGTTTCAGCTACAACAGCGACCACGGGCTCGCCAATGTAAGAAACCTTATTGCCTTGCAGCATTGCCTCATCATCGCGGCCAAAATTGATCAGAGATAAAAGCGTATTGAGGTTATGCGGCACATCCTGCGGTTTGATGATGCGTTTTACGCCAGGCATCCGCTCCGCTTCACCTGTATCAATCGAGCGGATTTTTGCGTGATGATGCGGTGAACGCAAGCATTTCAAATGCAATAACCCGTCAAACAGATGATCATCATAGTAAGGTGATCTACCGGTCACATGACCCAAAATATCCTGCCGGATAGTCGGCTTGCCAATTTCCTTTAGATCATCATCACGCTCATCAGCGAATAGGTCTTTTCTGAACTCAATAGAAGACATTAGACTGCCCTTCCCGTTCTTTGACCGGCAGCCCGAAGAATTGCATCAATGATCGATTCATATCCGGTGCAGCGGCAAATATTTCCCGAAATTGCTTCCATGACTTCTTCGCGGGAAGGATTCGAGTTTTTGTCCAGCAGGGCTTTTGCCGACATCAGCATGCCCGGCGTGCAATAACCGCACTGAGCTGCAAATCCTTCCATAAACTCATTTTGCAGCGGATGAAGATCAGCACCATCAGCAAGGCCTCCGACCGTATTCACGGATTTACCTTCAACCGTTTCAGCCAGCGTAAGGCAACTGAGGCGCGGTTCTCCATCTATCAAGACAGTGCACGTGCCACAGGTTCCCTGACCGCATCCATACTTTGGTGTGAGATCGCCCAACCCGCGCCTCAAGACTTCAAGCAGATTGGCGCCACCATCAACAAAGATCGCCTTTGATGAACCGTTAAGACTAAACTGAACAGGTGTCTTGCTCATGCTACACCGCTCTTTCAGAAAGCAGGCGTTTCAAATGAACAGGCGCAACTTCCCTTCTGTACCAACCGCTTGCAATCGCGTCATCAAAGGGCTGCAGATCGCGGGATAACGCAACAGCAGCCCGTTCAATCGACGCTTCATCCAGGGAGCCACCCTCTAGCGCCTGTTCTGCAGCTTTTGCTCTAAGCGGTGTTGGTCCCATAGCACCAAACGCAATTCTGGCGTTTGAAATCCGTCCGCCTGACTGAGGTAGCCACGCTGCAATAGACATAACTGATATGCCCTTCGGTTTAACCCGGCATACTTTCTTGAAACGAAAAGTTCCCCGATCAGGATTTTTGCAGGAGACAGATTGCACTATACCTGAAAAACTTTCGCGACCAGCAAGGAACTGTTCCAGATTTTGCTGGTCACCGGCCGTAGTGCTTAGAGTGGCATCAAGTGCTAGCAAAGCCACTGCAAAGTCTCCATACGGATGTCCGGCAAACAGGTTACCCCCAATGGTGGCAGCATTTCTTATGGCTGGCCCCCCGATGACACTTGCCACCGGTTTGAGAAACTCAGTTTCTCTCGACTGGGCGATGTCAGACATCGTTAGGCCTGCTCCAAGCACAAGTCGATTGCCATCAACACGGATTTCCTTCAATGACGGATCGCTTGCCAATACCAGACGGTCAAAGCCGTCTTCTGCATAATTAATAGAGCGCATAACTAGAGTTCCACCACCGTAATAGCGCCCTCTGGAAGCAACTGAACTTGCAGCCTCATGGACTGTGTTAAATTTCTCAACGGTAATCATTGAACAGCCTCCATTCCCATATGAGCGCGAATAGATTCAAACCCAGCGACATAAATGTTCTCACCGACCATCTCGGCCAGTTCGTCTTCCCGCCCCTTTGGTGTATCAAACCGGCTTTCCCATTCCCAAAAAGTAGAATTGTCATCGGTCACAGGAAACAATCGAACATGGGCAACATAATTGAAAAGCGGGACTGGCGTATCCAGAAGACAGTATGAAAATGTCTGTTCCATATCGGACAAAGTTAACAACTTTTCCCGGAGCTCCGAACCGTCTTGGAGACGGAACCGACGTACGCAACCAATGCGATCCGACTTTTCTGAGCGCTCAATTTGACTGATCGCAATAGCAGGATGCCATTGATCATGGCCGTTGAAGTCCCTAATAACATTCCAAACCTCATCGACGGGCGCATCAATAATAGTGCTGCGAATGACCTTAACCACTTCTACTCTCCAAAATGCCTTTTCAGCGCGTCGAAGCCGCCCTGAAAAACATTTGTGCCAATTCCGCCCACGAGATCTTCCTCATCCTCAGGACTACAGGAAAACTCTGCCGACCATTCTGCAAAGCAGCGCTGGCCATCGGTAACAGGCGTTAGGCGCAGGGTTGCAACATAGTCAGTGAGAGGCATTGGGCTTTCTAAAATTCCATAGGTACAAAACATGTCATAATCGGACAGGCCAAGCAGTTGCTCACGAATATTATCACCGTTCTGCAGGTTAAAATTTCGGATACAGCCAACCTTGTCCGCTGGCAGCGCATCTTCAATCCGGCTGTCCGCAATAGCAGGATGCCAGCGCGGAAGCGCATTGAAATCACGAACACGCTCCCAGACCTTCTCAGCAGATGCTGAAATTACCGATGAAATATAAACACGGGCCATCTAGTCTTTGCCTTTTCCATCTGAAGACGGTTTGCCAGCGTCTTTTGTATTGTCGCTCTTCAACCGCTTCATTTCATTGCCTGCACGCGCCATGTCATTTGCTGTGCGTATAATGTCTGACTTGGCGATGTTCGATCCTTCAATGCCGATGTCACTCAACAGGCTATCAACCATCGGCGCCTGTACGCGATATCTCAACGCCGAATTGATCACCTCATCTGTAGGGCTTCCTCCGCCGGAACCGCCGCCACCGCCGGAACCGCCATCGCCGTTGAAGTTGAGACCACCAGAGCCGGCACCACCAAGTTGCATGATCTTAATATCATTGATCTTCTCAAGCGGTTTGACTGATGCAGAAACGATGCCCTCTACATGTTCC
Source organism: Pseudomonadota bacterium (assembly GCA_039814425.1). Taxonomy (GTDB): domain Bacteria; phylum Pseudomonadota; class Alphaproteobacteria; order Rhizobiales; family Rhizobiaceae; genus JAALLB01. The sequence continues at coordinate 28,077 of JBCCBE010000018.1, read as the reverse complement.
AGCATTTTGCGTTTGAAGAGCGAATGGCGGGCTTCATCTGTGAGAATGTTTTCTGCTTCATTGATAAGCTTCTGAGCTTCCGCTTCAACAGTCGCTCTGATGCGCTCGGCTTCGGCAGCAATGCGTTTTTCTTCCGCTGCCTTCTCAGCCAACATTACATCGACTGAACGCTTACGCTCTGCAACTTCCTTCTCACGAACAGTTTTGGTCCGCTCCGCAGCCTCCGTAGCTCTCGCTCTGGCTACTTCTGCCTCTGCTTCAGCCGCACTTTCTTCAAGCGACTTCTTATAAAGCTCAATTGCCTTACTCATCTCGGCTTCTTCTACGACTTTCTCACGCTCTATTTCGAGCTTACGCCGTTCGGTCTGATGGCCTATACGGGCATCATCAAGGCCACGTTCAGAAGCAATTTTGGCTCTCTCGATGTCTTCCTGCGATGCAATCTCTGCTTCGCGAAGAGCCTGTACCCTCGAAATTTCAAGCTGCTCGACTGCTTTTTTGCGCTCAAGTTTCTGAACATCCAGCTCTTTCTCTGCCAAGATCTTAGTGGCATCCAGTGCCTTTTCTTTGTTTACTCGAGCAGCTTCAATCACCTCTTCAGCCGCTATCTGGGCAGCATCATTTGACTTATTGCGTTCAATCTCTAGCAATCTGATAGCTTCATCGCGGGAGATTTTTTCTTGAGATGTTTCTTTCTCTTTTTCGATCCGCATCTGGTCAACCAGCCGGCGAGAGGAGATTTCCGCGCTCTCAACTGCTTCATTCTTTTCGATTTCCCGTGAACGAAGTTCAGCCTCTTTTTCAATCTCAGAAGCACGCGTTTTTCGATCTTCGGAAATCCGCGCCGCGTTAACTTCTTCCTGAGCCGTGATGTTTGCAGTATCAACCGCGCGGTTGCGTGCGATTTCACGTTCCCTAAGATCTTGCTCATAGGCAATACGCTCAGCGGCTAGTTTCTTCTCCTTAGCGATGCGCTTGGCTTCTGTTGCTTCTACTTTTGCAATTTCAGCAGTCTCCAAAGCTTTTGCCATTGCGATATCGCGCTCTTTGGTTTCCTCCTGAGATTCAATGCGTTTTACTGCAACGCGCGCCTCTTGCGCAATGCGAGCAGCTTCAACCGCCTCCTTGGCGGCAATCTCCGTCTGGTCAATCGCTTTGTTACGCTCGATTTCCAGTGCCCGGATTGTCTCTTCCTGCTCAATCCGAGATTTATTGGTCTCTTCTCGTGCAGCAATTTGAAAAATCTCAATTTCTTTCTGCTGAGCAATTTCAAGGGATTTGGTTTCCTTGTCGGCCTGAATGCGTTCAACCGACAATTCTTTCTGGCGTGAAATTTCTGCGGCCTCAACAGCCTTTTTGCTTTCGATTTCTGCTGTCTCAATTACCTTTTGGCGCTCGATATCCAGCGACCGTGTTTCCTTTTCAGAAAGAATACGCTCAGCACTGACGGCCATTTCCTGCGTAATGCGGAGCTTTTCTGAATCTTCCCGAGCCCTGATCTCAGCCTCTTCAATGGCAAGATTTCGAGCAACTTCTTTTTCGCGGGTCTCTCGTTCAAGTTTGATCCTTGCCTCAGTTACAGAACCCTCTTGTGCAATCCGCGCCTTTTCAATCGCTTCTTTTGCTATGATGTCAGCTTCATCAATTGCGCGCTGGCGTTCAATCTCCAAAGATTGGGTTTCCCGGTCTTTGGCAATCCGTGCTTCGGTAACTGTTTTTTCCTGCGAAATTCGGGCCTTCTCGATTGCCTCTTTGGACGCGATATCCGCACTCTCGGTTGTTTGCTGTGTTTTAATGCGCTCCTCGGTGAGTTTCTTTTCCTGATTGATCCGAGCAATTTCAAGCGCTTCCTTAGTTACAATCTCCGCTTCCTCGATCGTTTTCTGACGTTCGATTTCCTTTTGGCGAATTTCACGTTCAGAAAAAATTCGAGCTTCAGATATCTGACGCTCGTTTTCGATACGGGCGGTTTCTATAGCCTCTTTATTTAAAAGACTTGCCTGCTCTGCCTCTTTTTCCCGCTCAGCGCGTTCTTTGACAAGATCGGCACGTTGTTGAGCTCGACGGAACTCAATTTCGCGTTCCTGTTCTAGCCGGGCCTGCTCACTTTCTTTTTCGATATCAAGCGCTTGTTTCTCAGCTTCCAGATTGCGTGAGCGAATTTTAATCATCGAATCCTGTTCGATGTCATTTCTCAATTTCCGGCGTTCTTCAACCGCCTGGATGACAGATGTTAAGCCTTCCGCATCAAACCGGTTGGAAGGATTGAAATAGGCCACATCAGTCTGGTCAATATCTGTAATAGCAACGCTTTCAAGTTCCAGGCCATTGGTATCCAGGCCTGACTGAGCAGCCACCTGAACCCGGGCCACATAGTCATTTCTATTCTCATGAATTTCATCACTACTCATTTCCGAAGCAACCGTGCGGAGAGCTGAAATGAATTTACCAGATAGCAGAGAGTGAATGCGTTCCGGTTCCAAAGTTCTACGACCAAGCGTTGCAGCAGCAAGGCTAACGGACGCGCTACTTTGTGCAACACGGATATAAAACTCCGCATCCACATCGATCCGCATACGATCTTTGGTAAGAAGGGCTTCTTCCTTTTCCCGCGTAATCGCAAGTTCGATTGAGTTCATATTCACGGGCGTTATGTCATGGATGATTGGCCAGACAAACGCGCCACCATCAATCACGACTTTTTCACCGAGGAAACCTGTTCTTACAAACGAAACTTCCTTGGTTGACCGCTTATAAAGCCAATGCATCACCCAATAGATGATGAATATGACTATTACCGCCAGAATGAACCACAATACCAATTGTCCGATTAATTGTCCGGTCATTGCTACCTCCCTCGGTGCTGTTTAGAATCTCAGCCCCGGATCTCCTTGAATTTTCTAGTCTGCGCAGTAAGTGCCACTTCCGTTGGCAACCTCTCCATAGAAGAGGCTCCGTAAAATCCGTGGCAAGACTGCGAATTTTTCAATACGAATTCCGCATCATCCGGCATAGCGACCGGGCCACCATGCACCAATATAATTTGATCAGGATTGATGGCCTTTGCCGCCGCAGCCCATTCATCAACAATCGCCGGGCATTTATCGAGAGTAAGCGCGGTTTCGGCACCAATATTGCCACCAGTTGTCAGGCCTAGATGACAAACAATAATGTCAGCACCGGCCTTCGCCATTGCCTCTGCATCTTCAGGCGAGAAAACATACGGCGTTGTGAACATGTCTTTATCACGGGCCATTTTCACCACATCAACTTCCAGTTGATATGACATCCCCGTTTCTTCCAGGTTAGCCCGGAAATTACCATCAATAAGACCAACGGTGGGGAAGTTTTGAATGCCCGAGAACCCTGCAGCCTTAATCTCGTCCAGAAAATTACCCATCAGCCGGAACGGATCGGAAGCACACACGCCTGCAAGAACCGGCGTGTTTTTAACAACCGGCAAGACTTCTCCCGCCATTTCCATAACAACGCCATTGGCATCCCCATAGGGCATCAAACCAGCAAGGCTGCCACGACCGGCCATCCGGTAACGACCGGAGTTATAAATTACGATAAGGTCAATCCCACCAGCTTCTTCGCACTTGGCAGACAGACCGGTTCCCGCGCCACCCCCGATGATTGGAACGTTGTCAGCAATCATCTTCTGATATTTCTTCAAAAGTTCACTTCTTGAAAACAATTGGTTAGCCTCCTGCTACTTTTCTTTTATGGCCTGAGAAAAAACCCAAAAAGGTTTTGACGATTAGATCAGCAAATTCGGGATCATTAACATTATTGGGAACTCGAATGAGTTGCCGCTCAGAAGTCTGGCGAACTGTTGCTTCCAAAGCTGAAAACAGTGCCTGATTGGCCTGCGGATCATGGAACGCCATACCCGGTGCATCAAGCAACGAAACACCACCTTCTGGAAGGAAGAAACGTACCGGACCTGTCATTAGGTTGAGACGTTCACCGATCCACTCACCGATTGCCTTATTTTCATCCGGCGTAGTTCGCATGAGCGTAATCTGAGGATTGTGCTCGTAAAGGTTTCTTCCTTTATAGCGTTCCGGAACGGTCTCAGGTGCGTTGAAATTCACCATATCGAGGGCGCCGCAGGAGCCGATATACGGCAGGCCCGCGCGAATTGAGGCTCCAAACCTGTCTTCCGTTGCGGCAAACACGCCACCTGCAACCATGTCGCTTACTTCAGTGGTTGTAATGTCGATGATCGCGCTTAACATTCCACTGTCCATAAGCTTTTCCATCGAACGACCACCAACTCCAGTCGCGTGGAAAACGAGGCAATCGAAAGCATCTTCCAGCTCAGCCGTGATTTGCTGAACACATGGCGTGGTAACACCAAACATTGTAAGGCCAATTGCTGGCTTGTCCTGGTGCGGAACAGCTGACTTTTGCTTTCGGGCTTTCACCATGCCGGCCATGGCTCCCGCCCCGTTTGCAAGAACCTCTCGTGTGATCGAGTTGATGCCCTGCACATCAGCAACCGAGTGCATCATCAAAATATCTGAAGGCCCCACATATTGTTCAACATTTCCACTGGCAACGGTTGAGATCAACAACTTTGGCACACCAATCGGTAAACTTCTGAATGCAGGCGCTACTAGCGCAGTTCCACCAGAACCTCCGGCCCCGATCACCCCGGCAACATTGTCTTGAAGTTTCATCCAACGCTCAAAGGCGAGCGTCATTCCTGCAACGGATGTGCCTCGGTCGCCCGTAAAGACACCTGATGCACCTCGAGGGTGAAATGCAGCGACGACACTCGCGGGAATTTCAGCACCAGCTGGTTTACCGGTTGTAGACAAATCAACAAGTTGCGCATTTACCCCATCAGATTTCAGGATATCGCGCATAAATCGCAATTCCTCGCCTTTTGTGTCCAGGGTTCCGCAAACATATACAATGCTGCCAACGTTACCTTGTTTTCGTGGTGTATCCTTGGGCCGGTTGTCATTTGCCACACCGGCTGATGATGTCCGTGCCATGCCCTCAATCAGATGAACTGGCGATGGCTGGCTCCACCGGGTCGGTACAGTCGGATTGGAAACATAGATTTTCGTTGGCCCGTTATCAGTACGCTCTGTAGACGCAACATCTGTTATTGGGCTTGGTGTTTCATCGTGTGCGTGCCGGCCAACACCAAGAAAAGCCTGTTGCATATCTCTGTCTGATGCCAATATACCTGATGGAATCACCCTATCGATACGTCCATTGACCATAATCGCAACCTGTTCAGAAACCGCACAGGCTACACCTATATTCTGCTCTATCACGAGCACACTTATGTCACCCTCTTCACCCAAACGGATAAGCATCTCTGCCACTTGTGAAACGATGACCGGCGCAAGTCCTTCGGTCGGTTCGTCCATCACCAATAGTTTTGGATTAAGCAAAAGCGCTCGACTAATCGCCAGCATTTGTTGCTCGCCGCCGGAGAGTTGGCCACCCCCATTGTTGCGGCGTTCGGCAAGTCTTGGAAATACCGAGTAAATTCTTTCAGGTGACCAGCTTGCATTGCGTTGGGCGACAAGTTTGAGATGCTCGTCAACTGTTAGAGATTTCCAAAGCCGCCGTCCCTGGGGAACATAACCGACACCCATTCGGGCGATATCTGACGGCCCCTTACCGACCAGGCTTTGCCCATCAAGATTGATGGAGCCTGACGAGATCGGTACAAGTCCCATAATCGCTTGGCAGGTTGTTGTTTTGCCCATGCCATTGCGGCCTACTACTGAAAGCACGCCTTGGTTGAGCGTTAAATCCACGCCCTGCAAAGCATGCGACTGACCGTAAAAGACATTCAGGCCATTAATATCGAGAATGTTTTTAGGACGATCAACCATGGCCCAACCCATCCTCTCCACCAAGATAAAGAGCCTGAACTTCTTCATCCTCTTCAATCTCGGCGGGTTTGCCTTCTTTGAACACTCGGCCGTTGTGCATCATCGTTACATATTCTGAGACACGCAGAGCGACATCCATATCATGTTCAATGATCACATAGCCGACATGTTCCGGTAGACCGTTAAGGATTTCAATTAGTTCAGATCGCTCTGTTGGCGATAATCCGGCTGCAGGTTCGTCAAACAAAATAAATCGTGGAGCACCGGAAAGAGCCATAGCAATTTCCAACTCTCGTTGCTGTCCATAGGAAAGTTCAGATACCAGGGTCTGACTAACATCCTCAAGATGGACCAATCGCACCAGTTCTTCAGCGCGGGCCATCACCGCATCGTCACGTCTTGGCCTGAAGAAGGAAAAGCGGCTCCGAGACACCCCGCAACAAGCAAGATAGACATTGTCCAGAACGGTTAAGCCGGAGAACAACAGAGAAATCTGGTAGGTTCGACGAAGCCCACGGCGAATACGCTCATGGGCGGGAAACAATGTGATATCTTCACCAAAGAAGCGGATTGTCCCGCTACTTGGCTTGAAGTCACCGGTAATGCAATTGAACAGAGTAGTCTTGCCCGCACCGTTTGACCCCAACACCGCGCGCCTTTCTCCTGGCTCTACGGTAAAACTGATGTCGGAGAGCGCAGAAAGCGCGCCAAACATTTTGCCCACCCCTCGCAACTCCAGTGCGCCATCGCGCGTACCGCGCGATATTCTTTGAGAAATGTCGACTGGAGCGTTCATAGGTTTTCGCTCCTTTCACCAGTAAGCGGATCCTTGCCAAGAGAATTACGCCACCTGTTCCACAATCCCAAAATACCGTCTGGCGAAAAGAAAACGATGAGCAAAAAGCCCAAACCGATCAACAGCTGGAACCGCTCTCCCGAAAGTCCAATAGAGGTGAGGATATCCACGGAGAAAGTCTTGAGCAGGACATAAATAAACGCGCCGATGAAAGGTCCAATCGGGCGGGCCATGCCACCAATAACCGTTACTACGAGAATATCGATGGCAGGCCCGATCCCGACTGTCCCGGGAGAAATCTGCGCTGATTGCCATGTCAGCAGGATACCGCCAATAGCAGCAAAGAATGCTGCGACCGCATAAGCTGCAACACGATGGGCGGTTACGTTAAATCCAAGAGCTGCCATTCGGCGTGGGTTGTCACGAACGCCTTGTAGCGCCAGGCCGAACGGCGCGCGGGAGATATAAAGCACCACAAGGTAAGAAAGCACTGCCCAGAATAGCGTGAGATAGTAAAACGCATTTGCCCCACGCCAATCCACGCCAAACAATTGCGGTGGCAAAATACCGTTAAATCCAGAAAACCCGTTGAATATAACGTAGTTCTGACGGGCAAAATAGAAGAAGGCGGCGGAAACCGCCAACGTGATCATTATGGTGTAAATGCCTTCGGTGCGAACCGCCAGCCATCCAACCATTGTACCGGCAAGGATCGCGATGATGATTGCAATAGGTATCGCCACAAACCAGGGCCAGCCCATGCTAATTGTGGTGATGGCACTGTCGCCGAAAATTGCCAGCATATACCCTGCAACACCGGCGACCGTCATCTGCGCCAGACTAACCATGCCGCCATAACCGGCAAGAAGCATCAGACTCAAAGAAATGATACCGAGAATAAACGTCCATCCAAAAATCTGATAAAGCGTAAACTCATTGACTAGCAGCGGCATAATCAGAAGCAGCATTCCGAGTATCCAATAGGCACTTGGTATCTTCTCAAACCAACTGATTTGCTCGTTCTTCTTTTCTGTATTTGAAAAATCTTCAGAGACTGACAATACTCATGCCCTCCCCAAAAGACCCTGCGGTCTGAACGCCAAGACCAACACCATAATCAAGAAGGTCAGCACGACTGCATAGGTCGGAAAATAGACCGAACCAAATTGTTCAGCCAGCCCAATGAGCAAGGCACCAAGGGCAGCACCCCCGATAGACCCCATGCCCCCAACAATGACCACAACCAGTGAGGCAAGCAAAAACCGTATATCCTCGCCAGGCGCAACAGATTGGAAGGTTCCACCTATAACGCCTGCTATGCCTGCAAGACCCGCGCCGAAGGCAAAAACACTCACAAAGATAAGCTGAATTCGTACGCCCGAAGCCGAAAGCATATCGCGATCATCAACGCCTGCTCTGATTGTCATCCCTATCTGTGTGCGGTTCAGCAAATACCAGATAAGGAAGCCAACAATTACAGAAACCGCAAAAATAACCAGACGTACCAGTGGATACTTGAGGAAAATAAGTTCACCAGTAGAGCGTTTGACGCCTGTTACCAAAAATGTCTGGACCGGGCCACTTAACCATTCAGGTGGCGAAATGTTGATAAAGTCTCCACCCCATATCCATAGCATCAGGTCAGCCATGATAATTGACAGGCCAATGGTAACGAGGGTCTGTCGAAGGTCTTGCCCTTCCATACGTCGAAAGACGAAGATCTGTAGCAGAATTCCTATAAAGCCAACCGCAATGAAAGAAGCAGGAAATGCCAAAAGCCAATATCCCGTCCAATCGGCGACAACAAACCCAATATAACCGCCAAGCAGGTAAAGCGATCCATGCGCCAGATTGACATTGCGCATTAGACCAAAAATAAGCGTAAAGCCGCTGGCTACGAGAAAATATAAACCGCCCAGGGTTATTCCGTTAAGCAACGCACTAAGGAAGATTTTTTTGCGGCCGATAACCTCAACCAGACCCTTTGGCCAAACAGCAAACACAAGCCATATCAGCAACGCAGCCAAAAGTACGATGACAAGAGTCCAATAAGGATGCTGCTCCATGAGTTTCCTCATGATGCAAACCTTCGATATTGGCGATCATAGAACAGGAATTCTTTGATCGAAGTCACAATACTTTCTCCTCCAATTGTGTGAATTGCTACACACAACAATGAGAGTAGGAAAATTCAGCTTGGACGGGCATACCTGAAAGTATGATCGCTTGGCTTATCATCGCGAAAATTACGCGCCTATGTTTGCCACTCTGCGGTAGTCGCTTGGCGGTATGCCCACATTAGAAGCGAAAAAACGGGTGAAACTCGCCTGAGAGGAAAAGCCCAGATCAAACCCGATATCCGAAACTGTTTTTTCGGTTGTCATGAGATATTCAATCGCCTTTTCAGACCTTAAAGTATTGAGATAAAGGTTCGGCGTGACACCCATCTGTTTCTTAAAAAGCTTGAAAAAATGCGGTCTGGACAGCCCGACTTCTCTGGCTAGAGATTCCATCTCGAACGCATCTCTAAAATTATCCTGCATCAATTGCAACGAACGACGGACACGATAATCTGAGAAGCGTGATCGTAAATTATCCAAGATAGAATTGTTCAGTTGCCCCTTCCAGGATTGCTGGTAACACTGGGCGGTAGTCTCAAAGAGATACCCATTGAAAAGGCTCTCATTTTCTTCTTCAAGCAGTTGAGACGTCAGGCGGTGCATCCATTGTTGGACTTGCTCAGTCACTCTGATCCTTGAACGACCAAAATTTAGAGTGAATTCCGCGGTTTGGCTCGATTCAAGAAACCAGATTGGCTTGATATAAAGCACCAAACACAGACATGCCTCGTGCGTTGAACTGTGAATATCAAACGAATGAGGTTCCCATGGACTTATCGCAACCGCATTTTCCCGGTCCGTAATATAGTCAACGCCACTTACATTGACGACCGCTGGCGCACCATCAAGATAGAAAATCAGATGACCTTCTCTATGCCCGTGCGGAATTATCGGTTTATTGAGCTCATAAATAGCTGCTCGCCCGAAAGCACCATGCCGGACAGAAACTGCTGTACTCATATCACGCCCGCTCCTCCCAAAGACTGTGACGCAATAAATTTGCGCCCAAACATGACCTAAAAAATATTTGAGCCGCTTTTAGGTACTTTGACAAGACTAACCATACTAAAATCATACTTCTGGGTATAACTTTCAGTCCGATGTGACCTGCTACAAATAATACGGTTTTTAGTGACGGCTATATCGCACTGGTGTAGGCAGTCTTGACGGTGGTGAAAAACTCCTTGGCATAACTACCCTGTTCACGCGGTCCAAAACTCGAAGCTTTCGTACCGCCGAACGGCACATGATAGTCGACGCCCGCCGTTGGTAAATTGACCATTACCATCCCCGCTTGAGAATTGCGCTTGAAGTGCGAAGCATGTTTCAAACTTGAAGTGCAGATGCCGGCAGATAGGCCAAACTCCGTGTCGTTGGCGACATGCAGGGCTTCGTCGTAGTTCTTGACGCGTATCACAGAAGCAACCGGGCCAAAAACTTCTTCGCGGTTGATGCGCATTTCATTGGTCGTTTCAGTAAATAGAGCCGGCGAAAGAAAAAAGCCGTTGGTCTCCCGTTTAAGAACTTCCCCGCCAAACCTCAAACTGCCGCCATCCCGTCTTGCACCCTCAATGTACCGAAGGTCTTGATCCAGTTGACTTTGATCCACGACAGGACCGATGTCGGTTTGTGGTTTTAACGCATTGTCGACATTTAAACTCCGCAACCGTTCTACGAGTTTGCTGACAAACTCATTATAAATGCCCTCGGCAACTACCAATCTGGATGAGGCGGTGCAGCGTTGTCCGGTTGAAAAGAATGCACCATTTACTGCACATTCAACGGCGTTATTAAGATCGGCATCATCAAGGACAACCAGCGGATTTTTGCCCCCCATTTCAAGCTGAAACTTCCGCATCCTAGCAACACAACCCTGTGCGATGCGCATGCCGGTTGCCTGCGAGCCTGTAAATGAAATTGCATTGACTCCGGAATTTTCGACAAGTTCCTGTCCGACGACCGATCCAGGCCCGGTTACCAAATTTATCACTCCCGCCGGCAAGCCAGAGCGATGTAATATATCTGCAATGACCCATGAACATCCTGGGACGAGTTCTGCAGGTTTCAATACAACAGAGTTTCCGTAACAGATTGCCGGTGCCACTTTCCAGGCCGGAATGGCAATTGGAAAATTCCACGGGGTTATTATGCCGACCACTCCCACCGGTTCGCGCGAAACTTCTACATTAACTGAGGGACGGACCGAAGGGAGTAAATCACCCGTAAGCCGCAAAGCTTCACCAGCAAAGAATTGAAATATCTGGCCAGCACGTGCAGTTTCTGCGATGCCTTCAGCAAGGGTCTTACCCTCTTCGCGGCTCAAAAGTTCACCGATTTCATTTTTTCTGGCGAGAATTTCTGTACCCGATGCATTCAGTACATCAAATCGTTGTTGAGGAGTGCTATGTGACCATTCATGTGCGCCATCAATTGCAGCCGCAATCGCATTTTGCGTATCGGAAATACCAGCCTGACAATAGCCAGCAATAACGTCCGAAGTATCGGAAGGGTTTATGTTTTCTATGACGTGCGAGGTGGTAACCCACTCTCCGCCAATCAAGAGCGGCTTTTGCTCCATTACAATGACTCCAAGAACATTGCTTCAATTGAACTGCTTTCGATAGTCTCCAAGCCTGGCGCCATCTCCATGGCCCTTGAAACGATGGTTGCAGCTTTTGAAAGCTTGTGCCGTTCAATGCCCATTCGGGAGAAGCTGTTATCCATTGGCAGTTCAGTTAGAAAATTCTCAATCGACCGTTTAATGACATCAGGACTTTCAGCACCGAAAAGTGTCGTGAGTGCCATCAGCTTTTGTTGGTTTTGATTGCCCTGTTGGGCAATTACTTTTGGCAAAAGGATGCGCCGCAAATTTCCAAGGCTGACTTGTCTGCCAAAGGCTTCTTCAAGGCCATCGCCAATCACTTGCGTTGTCCCCAGCCCCTTTTGAAGTGCAAGTGCACTGTTCAGGCTGGCAGCCATCATTTCACGACGGTATTCAGGTTTATCAGACAAGAGCACAGCGGGAAGGTATTCTACCGCGCGACGAAGTCCGTCGAATGCAATGCCATCTGCAGGTGGATTGTAATTTGGGGAGAGATAAGCCTCGAGACAACGGGCAATCGCGTCAACACCTGCACCGGCGGTAGCTTCTGCATCAACACCGCTGGTCAAAGTTGGATCACAGATCGTCACTGTTGGCACCAGTCTTTTACACATCAGCCGTGCATGTACACCGTCATCCTGAACAAGTTTCGAATGGGCGCTCAATGCAGAACAAAATCCATGAATGTTAGGCACAGCATATAAATCTGGAAGCGATTTCTCGCCTATGCGTCTTGAGCCACCTTCCGCAATTGTAAACGGTGCTAACGCGATTTCATGAGCAATGGAGACCCGGCTAAGCTTTGCAAGGTCAATCACGTTGTTTGAGCCGAGCGCAAGCAATATATCGCTATTCGTTTGACGATAAAAATCTGCCACTTGATGCGCAACAGCCTCTCGAGGCAGTTCATCTTCGACTTCAAATAGCGACGTGTTCTTTCTATTTGAAATGCTACCGAGAAGGCGCTGTAGGATTTCTTCGTATGCCGCATTTCGATGTTTGTCGACGAGAACAAGAGCACGCTGCTTGTTATTGATTTCAAGCTCTGAGCGAAGAGCTTCTTCTAAAATCCCATCGGCAAAATGAATACGCGTTATGTATGTTATAAGCGTCATGTAAGAAATTTTGTTTCTTGGGCTCAGGAAAATACGGGGCCGATTTGCATCAGCCCCGCGATGTTTTTTGACTTAATTATATGAAGTCTTACAAGAAGGATTATCCCGGCTTGGAAGACCAATTTGTGCAAAAGCTGCTTTGTCAATGCCAAGCGTTTGATTGACATTCTCAATAACTTTTACAGTTTTGTTGGTAAGATTCCCGTTCTCAAGCTCGACAACCTCGGAAACAAAGTTGCTGCCAATTGCCTGACGGTTTCCATCAAGAACGATTTTGCCATTTGGTGCATCCAGTTCAAGCGTCGTCAAGCATTGACGAAACGCCTTCTGACCATCTGACAAGTCACCACCAACTTCGTTCATGCAAGTCAGTGCAGCTGTTGTCGCGTTGTAGTAACCAGTTGCTAGCAACGATGGTGACGGAAAACGCTCTTCCGGCTTGAACGCATCCTGGTAAGCCTTGACGTAAGACTGCCATTTTGAATTGTCCCAAGTGTCTGATTGCGGACCCGCCGAAGGTGTACCGATCAACGCATTCTTCGCATCACCCTTGGAATTAAGAACTGTACCGTCAACCATGATGGAGCCACCAATAAGGTTCGCGTCCCCGCCTGCCTGTTGATACTGGTTCAGGAAGTTGACGGCATCACCGCCACCAAGACCAAGATAAATGGCATCAACATCATCCGGCAGTGCCGCAATGATTGACCCAAAGTCTTTTGTTCCAAGCGGAACCCAAAGACGTTCCGTAATCTCACCACCGGCTGCGCAGAATTCGGTAACGAAACCAAAGACCTGAGTGTAGATGAACGAATAGTCTTCACCTACCGTTGCAACAGAGCGATATCCTTTTTCATTATAAGCATAATTGCCCAGTCCAACCGACCACTGAGCACCGTCAGTGTTGAACCTAAAGAAATTCTCGGATGGGGTTACATAGGTTGTCTCTTGAGCACCGGAAATACCGTTCAGGAAAGTAACCTGAGGCTGCGTTTTTGAGTAGTCGCGAATGGCAATGCCTTCTGAGCCGGAAAGTGGCCCGATCACTAGATCGACCTTGTCTTGCTCTACCAATTTGCGCGCTGCACGTACTGCGCTGTCTGGTGATGCATCTGTTGGCCCAATCACCAACTCCACTTCACGTCCGCCTCCTTTTCCATCGAATTGTCCAAGAGCTGTTTTCAGTCCCCGAACACCATCTTCACCCAAAACTGTGTAAGTACCCTCAAGTGTGGCCAATACGCCAACCTTTAGTTTATCAGCGGCCTGTGCTGCACTGGTTGCTAGTAACGCTGCCAAAGATGCACTTGCTAAAAGTCGAAGTTTCATAGATTTCCTCCCAAAGTTCATACGCTGGGCAAATGCCCATTCATGGATCGCAGCGTATGCGATCAACTATAATTCTTAGAGAGAATCGAGAATTTTTTGATCTCGCAACGTTTACCGGATTTAACGCTAAGTCTGTTTTTTCCAGCGAATGACTAAGGAATGGAAACGATATAGAATTATTCTCCAGCTTCCATGCTTAGGAGATTTGGCACCAATGCCTATGAAAAAAGCTGCCTATGGGGATAAGTTTGCATACTGTTTTACCAAAAGATCTGAATTTCCGAAACAATCTGCCCGTATATGATGAATTCAGTTCCCAAGGCTGGTTTGTACTGAACTGCCGCTTCTTAGATTTTTCAAGATTCGGAAATTACGCAAACCTAGCGTTTGTGAAGCGGTGCAGTAATTTCTTTCAGCAGGTCTGTAAACGCGGTTTCAATTTCTTCTGGTGTTGTTGTCTTAAAGACATGCTCGGCGTCACCTGCACAGGTTGAAAACCGGTCAGGAATAATGTTGAACAACTGGTTTTCAATGAACGCAAATCTCTGCTGATCGTGAGATCGAAAATCGCCATGCTGCGGTTTCAAGTACTCTGTGTAAATGAAAAAGACATCAATATTTCTGTCGGATAGCTGCTGGCAGACACCGGGGTTCAAGGCGTAATTGATTTCGTGATGGGCATGTTTCTTGAAAGGAGAGTTCGGGACGGCGTCTTCGTGTGGAATCCAACCCTGGCCATTGTAAAATGCCTGACTGTTTTCTACACCATCCGTCAATATAACGATAATTTGTCGACGATCGCTAATAGAGCGCCCTGACCCACCATTCGGTAGCCTTGTTGCAAGTTCAGAAATTGCATTTTCAATATTCGTTCCACCACCTTGTGAACGCATGTAGATATTTGCATCAATTTGGGTGCCTACATAATCCATGTCCGTGGCCTCGGCTGCACTGCCGTCAAGGATAGTGAAAAACTCATTGTCGAAGTAATATGCACCTACGGTAAACTGTTCGTCCAAGGTGGTATTTTTCTTGATGATTTCCAGAGTGTCTTTGGCTGCAGATTTTGCAACATCAATTCTCATTTCAGCACCATTTGCCCGTGCTCGGTCATATGGGGACGAACCTAGGGTCTGATTGATGTGACAAGCAAATGCACAGCCCGTGGCTTCAACCACTTTCTGTTGATCATCAGAGGTCGCTCCAATACCCATCGAAGCGGATACATCGAATAGAAAATTGAAATTCATATAAGAAGCCGAAGCGATCTTTGCAGAAGAAGCAACTCCGACACTCAAAGTGTCGATACCAGCAACTTTTAGCATAGCTGTTTCATAGGAAGCTTTTGCACTGATATCCACTTCAATGGAGTTGTCAACGATTTCTGGGGTGACAATGATATTCTCAATTTCTATACCGCCCAATCTTTCGGCAGAGGCAGCAAACGCAGCCTCTCCAGCAACTCTGACGAGTTCATCGAGATCCGTATCTTCAAGATTTACATAAGCAACGTTAGCCTCATTGGCCGCAGAAAGAACCGCGTTATTAGCAGCGATCTGCAATTGTTGGCGTTTATGGATTACCACGCTGTAGTCTATGGCAATTGCAGCAATAGTCAAAAGCAATGGTATTAAAACCACTGACATAAGCGCAATACTGCCCTTTGTATCCTGAATATATTTTTGTATTTTATTTAGCATTGTTCTACAAAACTATCTGTTACGTGTTGAAGGGTAATCCCATCGCGGCTCTTGCGAATTGCCGTTACGTGCTTTTCTTGTTCTGGAAAAAATCTTTCCCCCAGCAACGGCTTGTAAGGGTAAACAAAATCAACAATCACGATTGGCGCACGCCCGGTCATACCCTCTGGAATTTTTGTTCCATCCAGCGGAACGGAGTTTCCAACAATTTCCACCTCACACTGAACGCGAACAGGATTTGCGATTATATCTTGGAATAAAAATGACCATTGAACCTGCGGGTCAAATTCGCAACCTACTCCTAGACAATTGCTGTCCACGGGATCAAATTTCGCGGAAGCAAAAGCTCTGCTGTAGCCGTTGGCCCATTGACCGCCACGGGCTTGCGTTGCTTCGAAAGAAGTCGGATTTACCATCATCCATATGTCTTCAACGATCCATCTTTCAGGCAACTCCAGCGTACCGTCATCATCCCTGCTTAAATAATCGGCTGCAAAATCGGTAGCCAGGGACGCGCGTCGTTCAATCATCGTATAGTTTGAAAACTCGATGACACCCAGGCAAATCACAAGTAGCACAGGGAAAATCAATGCAAATTCTATTGCAGCTATTCCATCTTCTTTGGACCTGAAACTTTTGATAAGATTTAACATGTCGCTGATCCTGTAAGAATTGGCTCACGTCGAACAACACCGCGGCTGCGAAAATATTCAGCATTTTCATGCATAACTACATCAGCAACTGCAAACGAATGCAGGATGTGGACCACCGGATAATGCAGTTCAACGATCAGCGTATCATTCGCGCAACCAATATCCCATTGACCGACAATTGATTGATTTCTGTAGTCAAACATTCGACCAACTACCGGTGCTATACCGATGCGCACCTTGCTGCAGTCCAATATCTCAAATGCATAATCACTGCATAAACTGTTGTTACTGAACTGGATAATATCTGCATCATCAAACTGGTCCGTCGAAACTTTTGAAGCAACCGCATAAACATTTGCATCCAGTTCGGTTTGTTGCATAGATTTCATCCCAAGTTCGATGATCCCAAACACAGCTAGTAGGAAAGGAACCGCAACGATTGAAAATTCAACCGCTGTGGCACCACATTCGCTATTGCGGAATTGCCCTATTTTGCGCTTTAAAAACAACATCGTTCTTTTCACTACTGTTGGTTTGAACGCTTAATTTGTAAACGACATCGATTAAAAAAGTGCGAAACTTCAATTACAATTTGAATTAATTGGCGATCCGTTTGCGCACTATCCTTAGCAAGAAGTTAAAATCGCAGACCCAGCCCTGTGACAAATAATTCAGCCAGTGGTTGACGGTACAGACGGGTGTCGTTCAACGCCTTTGATTAACGCCAGCCAGGTCAATTTTGGAACAGTGGGATAGGTATCAGTTTGAATTTCTGCTTTAAGGCTAAGGTGATCAAATACTGCTAGATGCGGGAATGTAAGATTTTGGCAGCCGCTATGTATTGGTCATGCCCAGGTCTTCGAATACTGACCAGGTTGTGACATCCGCATCGTCCGGATTGATCCCAAGTCCGATCAGGCCATGAATGATGAGGTCGCTGATCAATGCCAACGTACCCTCAGGATGTTTTGCTGTAAAATCGAATGAATTCCGCTTACAGCCAAGCCAATTACGTATTTAACAGCTGAGTCTATGGATCGAAAGGAGAACCTTTTATCGTCGCGACCTAACTTGAGCACCGCATACAATCGGGCATTCATTGGTGCGCTCACATCGCTTGCATCCATAAGCATTGTCACAAGAATGCGCGCTTTGGATGGTGATGACATTCTTCATGGCCTCGCAGGTTGTAAACGCCATCTTCCATTTAGGTGCTACAATTATATTTCAGCGCTTCAGCCCGGGCCTTATCACGGCGATTTTGATTTCTATCCCAGTGAACATTTTGATGTGCCAAGCTGCGCTACGAGAAAAGCTGGTGAGACCAACACAATTGATTGTTTTCTTTCTGGTCGGCGCGACATTGTTCAAATTGTTTGAGATCTTCGGCCCATTCCCTCTACTTGCGTTTGTGTTTGTGACTTGGGTGTGGATTGTATACACGGCGCCCAACGGAACGGCCGCAGCGCTATAGCGGGTAGAGAAAAAATAGCATGAACTTGGAAGGGCGGTACAAGGCCTGTACTTCGCCCTGCTTTCTTCGTGCACCTAGGCTGGTGAGCCAGTCCACAGATTTGGTTCGCAGCCCATCTTTTCTACCTATCAAAGTCAATTTCAAAACGGCGCCGGGAAGCATCCACGACACCTTCGGCTGATCTGAAAACGATGGGAAAAGTCGATAGCTAAATGGCAATCTGACGACTGCGCCGCGCTAGGTTCGATTGCTAGGATTTTATTATTTGTGGCGGTTCGAACGCCTGCACTCTTTGCATAATGCCATCGAACCGTTCGACCAAAACTAGACATGTATGAGCGGTTGGCCCTTGCCCTAGCGATGATGTACCCTTGTCATGCGTCAGAGCGTTCGGATTGCCATGCCGACACATGCCGTTTTCGTCTGGATCCCACCAGGCACCCGTCGACATTTGGATGACACCCTGTCGAATATCTTCTGACAGAGCAGCGACACCAAGGCATGATCCACGTTCGTTATACAAACGTACTGGGTCACCGTTTTCAATGTCTCTTGCTTTTGCATCGTCCGGGTTCAACATCACCGGTTCACGGCCCTGTAATTTTGCCGCCCGGCTGACTGACCCCTGATCCAACTGGGAATGCAGTTTCGTTCCAGGTTGATTTGAAATCAGATGCAATTGGCTCTTACTCGCGTTCCCTAGCCATTCATAGGGTTCCGCCCAGATCGGGTGTCCCGGACAATCCTGATATTGGAATGAAGCAACGGCACTGGAAAAAATCTCAATTTTACCGCTCGGGGTAGCCAAAGCATTCATTTCCGGGTTCTCTATAAAATCCTTGAGCATAACCCTGGGCATTTGTGGGGTATCAAACTGATGCCAGCCCTTTTCACAGAACTTCTCCCAATCTGGAAGTTTAAGTCCGCTCTCTTTCTCAGTTTTCTTCAGCACCTGATTGGAGGCAAGATCACCTGTTTTACCATCTGAAACCGTTGTTCTGGAAAATATCCATTTGATCCATTCATCCGCATTTCTGCCTTCAGAGAACGCGGGCTCGATATTCATCCATCGCGCGATACCGCGGAATATTTCATAATCGTCGCGAGCCTCACCCGGTGCTTCAACAGCCTTTTCCATACGGATCATGTAGCTATCACGTTGGGAAAGGCCTATGTCGTTACGCTCTACATGCGTTGTGCAGGGAAGCACTATGTCCGCATGCTTGGCGTTCGCATTCCAGCACCAGTCGTTGCATAAAATGGTATCAGGCTTCGTCCATGCATCCTTAAGACGATTGAGATCCTGGTGATGATGATACGGATTACCACCAGCCCACCAAACAAGGTGGATATCAGGATAAGTTCTTTCCTGACCATTGAACGAAAACCTGTCGCCCGGATTAAGAAGCATATCAGCAATGCGTGCAACAGGAATGAAATCAGGAACAGGATTATCACCTTGAGGTAGCGAGCCGCCCTTAAGTAATGGGTAATCCGCACCGATGCTGTTGGAGGCAGAATATCCAAATCCAAACCCACCACCGGGCTTTCCGATCTGCCCTAACATTGCAGCCAGCGTTATTGCCATCCAGAATGGTTGCTCGCCATGATGTTGTCGGGTCAAGGACCAGCTGACTGATATCATGGTCGTTTTGGACGCCATGCGCTTTGCTAGCAATCGGATGGTTTGCGCCGGAACGTCACTGAGAGCAGAAGCCCACAAAGCGTCTTTGACAACGCCGTCGGTTTTACCAAGAAGATACTCAGCAAACCTCTCAAACCCAACACAATAGCGATTGAGAAATTGCTCATCGTAAAGCCCATCCTGAACAAGCGTATGTGCAATACCGAGCATTAAGGCTACATCAGAATTGGGCCTTGCGGGAAGCCATTCCGCACCTACTTGTTTCATCATATCCGATTTTAGCGGCGAGATATTTACGAATTCAACACCAGCGGCATGTGCTCCTAAAACGCCTTCCTTCTGACGATGCGCACCCAGTCCACCGCTATCAATCTGGCCATTTTTGAGTGGGATACCACCAAATGCAACAACCAGTTCTCCGGCTTCTGCAATCGAACTCCAACTCGTCGTGGTATTCAAAAACTCACGAAACGAACCCAGTACATGAGGCATCATCGCTTCAGCTGCAGCAAAGGAATAGGTAAAGACTGAACTTGTGAAGCCACCACTGCAATTCAAAAAACGTTTTAACTGGCTCTGAGCATGGTGGAACCGCCCTGCACTTGCCCATCCGTAAGACCCGGCATAGATCGCATTGGAACCATATTGTTCTCTGACGCGTGTGATTTCTTTTGCAACCAACTCCTCAACCTGTTCCCAGGAAATTTCTACGAACGGTTCCTTGCCACGAAGTTCCGGCCTACTTCCGGGCCCATCTTTCAGCCAGCTTTCCCGGACCGCGGGCGCGGTAATTCGGCTTGGAGCATTTAGGGCGTCTATAATTCCCTTGCCAATCGGTGACGGGTCAGGGTCTTCTTCAAATGGCGCCATCTCCGCGATTTCGCCATCCCTCACCTCAGCGCGGTAAACACCCCAATGGGTTGCCGTTAGAAAACTTTCTTTATCCATCTATTTCAAACTTATAAATCCCAGATTTCCGACCGTCCGGCGTTCGCCAACTACACGCAACCATCTCTACTCAAAGTAACACAAACTGTTATTCCGCAGGCCCGCCAAGCTTTTTCCATGCTGCAAATCCACCGGTAAGATTGACCACAGGTTGCATGCCCATTTCTTTTGCAACCTGGGCCGCCAAAGCAGAGCGCCCACCAGAAGCACAATAGAAAACATAGGTTTTATCCTGATTGAGTTCAGGTTTGTGCGCAGGACTTTCTGGATCGATGTGAAACTCCATCATCCCGCGCGATGAAATCACAGCACCGGGAATGACACCGGTTTTTGCCTGTTCTGTTCCATCTCGAAGGTCTACAAACACATGTGTGTCACTGTTAACCAGCTTGATTGCCTCTTCAACATCAATGGCAGGCACAGATTTAATGGCCGCGGAGACCATTTCCTTTGCGCTTTTAAGAATATTCTGTGGCATGCTAACTCCTTCAAACTTTGGCTGGCTCACGGTTCAAGCCGACGCGCCAAAGACAAATTCAGTTCAAATTTCCAAATCCAGCCGCGGTTTCCAGAACGGTCTAAACAGTTCTATTTTTGGGCAGCGATCCATAACAACTTTCATACCACCTGCTTCCGCGATTTCAGCAGCTTGCGAATTCTTAACGCCAATTTGTCCCCAAAGAACTTTCGCACCTACAGCCACAGCCTGTTTGGCAATGCCTGGCAAGTCATCCGGTCTTCTGAAGACCTCGACCATATCGATCGGCCGATCCACATCAGCAAGTGATGCATAAACCTTAAGTCCGCGAATTTCATCAAGCCCTTCACGCGGATTGATCGGGAGCATTTCATAGCCGGTTTCATGCAACACCCGCAAAACGCCATAGCTAAACTTTGTCTTGTCCGGGCTTGCACCAACCATCGCGATGGTCTTGACACTTTTCAGGATTATCTGGAGATACTCATCTGAATAAGGCACGTCATGATCAGTGTGAGAGATATCTTCAAGTGTGGTCATTTATTCGCCTCCTTTAAAGGCGTTGCGATATCAGACTTCAGTTCATGCGGTTTTAGTGGATCAAGAAACGGATTGCGATACAATTTGTCATGGCTCTCAACACCAATTTCCAATGTAACGTCTGAAGCGGGTCGTGCAACACAGAGAATGACATATCCATCATTAATCTGACGATTGTTGAGTGCTACTTGCCTGCGTTGGTCTACGGTTCCTGAAGTTAGTTTAGCCGCGCAGGTAATGCACCCGCCATACTTGCAGCCATAGGGCAGATCCACTCCCTGCGCCCGAAGGGTTTCTAACAGTGGCCGCTTGGCATCAACCTGGTAGTAGGCGTTTTCCCGGTTTGCAATCGTAACCAGATATTGCGTCATAGCCAGATATCCGATGTGCAATCGCCGCCTGGATAACGCATCTCATGGCAGCGGCTTGGGCCATTCGGCTCATTGCCGAAATTGACAATAAAATCCTCATTGATCTTCATGCCGCCATTTTCAGGATCACAATCAATCTTGATCATGACACCACCCCGTTCTCGGATTTCCGGATAAAACTGATTGTCCCAAGTGGAGAACAGCGAGGTTGTCACGTATAACCGTCGACCATCCAGACTTAGTTGGTACATCTGCGGCCCACCAGCCATCTTGACCCCATTAACTTCCGGTGCTTTGCCAAGCAGACCACCCATCCAGACCTGTCCGGTTAGTTTCGGATTATGGGGGTCAGAGATATCATATTGGCGCATATCCCCATGCAGCCAATTGTTAAGGTAGAGATACTTGTCATCCATCGAAACCAAAATAGCTGACATGACACCGGGAACCGGTATCGGCCAGTCTGGATGCGGCTCATTTTCGACATCGATGATCTTTTCCCATTCCCACTTTCCAGCTTCTGACTTCCAGAAATGAATCACATTTGCACTCAGTGCTGCACCACAAAAGCCATGCGTGCTATCGGGATCGTGGTGAAATTTTACTTCCAACGGAATGAGACCATCTTCGCCCAGATACATCGTCTCAACCGGTTCGCGCTTCTCAAAGTCCCAAATATGTAATCGCCGCCCGTATTTCAGATGACCAACCTCCTCCAGATCAAAGCCGGGCATAAACGTGTTGGGAGCAGCCCATTCCGAGGAGACCATCACATTGTGACGCGGCTGGTACCAGAAGTCGTATCCGAAGGGGATATCACCCATAGAGTTTTCCCACCGGCCAACGATTTCAAAATCCTTGTTAAGATGAAGGTATCCGCCTGGTGCTTCACCCATAGCATCTCCCAGAAAGGAAATAATGATCTCGCTTCCAAGGCAATGCACGGTATGCGGACCTGAAAGATTGGCTTTTGCCTTAATTTCCGCACCATAAACTATTTTATGAAGGCGCGGTGCTTTTGGGTCCGTGGCCGTATCCACCACATGGATATTGTTGGACCGCACTCCGGGCACCAGCAGGTACTTCCTGCTCATCGAAGAATCATCATGACACGACGAACAGGCGTTCCATCCCATATGATGAAGTTCATCCCCTATCCCCGGCATTTCCAGGCGATGAATGACCTGACTATAGGTCGGACTATCTGGGTCGACGTCAATGGTTGCTAGATAGTCCGGCTTCTGGATCCCCGTTCCAGTATAAATTGCTATTGTATATAGAAGCTTTTCATGGGGCGATTTGATCGCTTCGGCAGGAGATGCGTAGCCCGGTCCACAACAGATTTCTGACATTTTTATTCTCCAATCCGTTCAGTAATCACCTAAATGAAATACATGTTCCCAAGCATAGGTTTTTCGAACAATTTACCATTCGACTGCATCCTCGAAATTTCCCCTGGATACAGACCAGACAAAATACCACGATGTATTGTAATTAAAAGCCAATTAGCCATTTAGCCTCAATAATTATCAGGCCTCTAGTCAGTCTGGCAATCTTGTTCCAAATTCTCAATCAGGGCCGGAAGGTCGCAAACCGTATCAATGATGTAATCTGCACCAGCAGCTTTTAGCTTCGAAGCAGCTCTGAGACGGATACTATTAAGTTCATCATCCTGCATTTGATCCAGTTCATCCGGAGTTTTAGCCGCAAAATTACCGGATAAGGTTACGCCCACACAGATACAACCAGCAGCCTTTCCCTCTCCAATTCCAGGTTCCGTATCATCTACCTTGATCACACGTGCCGGGTTTTTAATACCAAGTTCCACAAAACATCTTTTCATTGCGTCAGGTGCTGGACGCCCGTTTTTAACGTCGTCGCTACAAACAAGATTGTCCGGGGCATAACCCTGCGCAGCAGCAACAGGTAGCACATATTCCATAATGGATCTGGTGTATCCAGTCGTAGAACCGATCTTGATATTACGGGAACGCAGATAACTGATCATCTCCAGACTGCCTGGAACAAGGTCGGCATATCTACCGGCAACTCTTTCGTTCATTGGCACAAACACTGCGTAAATTCGGTCTATATCTTGCTCACCTGGATGATTACCAAAAACCGATTTGAACTTTTCACTTATGTCCGGCATTTCCAAAATTGTTTTTATATGGTCTCGCTTTGCCATGCCCATTGGTTCGCGGGCTTGGGCAGTTGTAATCTCAATGCCAAATTCTCCAAAAGCTTCGACAAAAGCACCCATAGGGGCAAAAGAACCAAAATCGACCATGGTTCCAGCCCAATCAAAAACAACTGCTTCAAATCTTTTCATATCGGCGTAAGCCCCTTCTTTGTCATTAAAGTCACTCAGCAGATTGTGCAACTCGCACGAGAATTTGATGATTTTTCAAATCAGCATTTGAACATTCTTTTTTTAACTTTACTCGAACCAGTGCCATTTCAATCTGTACTCTTGCAGCAACCACCTTAATTGTCGTAAAATGTATTATTATAATTTTTATCTTGTAATATGTGGAATATGCGATATCTAAATCGAAATAATTTTTGAAATTTACATATTATGACAAGCAACAAGCAAGACTATCACGGACTGGATGCTGTAAAGGTGTGGGACACGGCCAGCGCATTCGAACATCTGGAAACTCAAGAATTGGTTGAAAATAAGCGCACCGCCGAGCGTATGATGCAATCACTTGGGCTTTTCGGTTCTGAACTCGACGAAACCGACTTGTTAGATACTGGCGGGCGCGCGTTAAATGAACTGGTGGTTTCCCAAGCTATAGACGAATGCCGCAAGCGCCGTCATAGAATATTGTTTGTCCAAATTGGTGCCCTGCCCAGTAGAAAACCGTGTCTCTTTGCAAATGATCCTCGCGGAGCTCGCTTTTGGTATCCCCTTGCTGATGACAAAAAGGCCGATGCATGCAGTGCACTGGAGGCAATTGCAAAGCATCTGGATAAAACTGCCGCGGTTTTCCCTACGGGAAAACTGGTAGACTATTTGCGTGATGTCACCGAATTACCAGGGATTGTACTTTATCCACAAGCTTACCCGGCAACGCTAAACTCAAGCGACATGCATCGCCGTCAAAGCGATGTTGATTTTGAGCAATCTGGGCATTTGAAGCGTCTGGAAGCTGAAAGCATTCACATAATTCGGGAAGCTATTGCAGAAGCACAAAATCCTGCAATGCTTTATTCCGTTGGTAAAGATAGTGGCGTTATGTTGCATCTTGCAAGAAAAGCTTTCCACCCTTCGCCTCCCCCATTTCCACTTGTACACGTTGATACACGATGGAAATTCCAGGAGATGTATCTGTTCCGCAATTACATGGCCAAAGAAAGCGGCATGGAACTGATTGTTCATACCAACCCTGAAGCAATTGAGAAAAACATCAATCCATTTGATCACGGATCTGCTCTGCATACTGACATAACCAAAACTGTCGGGCTTAAGCAGATTCTAGATGAAAAGAAATACGATGTTATCTTCGGCGGCGCGCGCCGTGATGAGGAAAAATCTCGCGCAAAAGAACGGGTATTTTCATTCCGAACCGCAACCCACCGCTGGGATCCTAAAAATCAGAGGCCTGAGCTTTGGAACCTTTATAACGCAAGAAAAAGAGACCGGGAAAGCATTCGGGTATTCCCTCTTTCGAATTGGACCGAGCTTGATATATGGCAGTATATTTATCAGGAAAACATTCCAATGGTTCCGCTTTATTTCGCTAAACCGAGGCCGGTTGTAGTAAGGCCAGATATGACCATGATGGTAGACGATGCCCGTTGCCAGCTATTGCCGGATGAAAAAATTGAAATCAGAAAAGTTCGGTTTCGCACGCTTGGATGTTATCCTCTGACCGGAGCTGTTGAATCTGAAGCGGAGACATTGGAAGATATAATATTTGAACTGATCAATGCTCGCGACTCAGAAAGACAGGGTCGAAAGATTGATACTGACAGTGCCGCCTCAATGGAAAAGAAAAAACAAGAAGGGTATTTCTAATGGCCCGCAAACAAGACGGTACCATAACAGAACCAACCAGCATTTCCGTGGAAGAATGGTTCGAGCAACAAACTGCTCAGGATATGCTGCGGTTTATCACATGTGGGAGTGTTGATGACGGCAAGAGCACCCTCATTGGCCGCCTGTTATGGGATTCGCAGAAAATCTACGATGACCAGTTGGAAAACCTGGAAGCAGATTCTAAACGTCACAGCACACAAAGCGGGGAAATTGATCTCGCCCTTCTGGTAGATGGCTTGGCCGCAGAACGCGAACAGGGCATTACGATTGATGTCGCATATCGTTTTTTCTCGACACCAAACCGAAAGTTCATTGTTGCCGATACACCCGGCCATGAACAATACACAAGAAACATGGTGACAGGCGCATCAACTGCTGATGTCGCGATTTTACTTGTCGATGCAAGGCAAGGCATTTTGGTTCAAACCCGTCGACACTCCTATCTGGTGTCATTGATGGGTATCAAGAATGTAGTGCTTGCGGTTAACAAGATGGATCTCGTCGACTTCAGTCAGGAAACATATGATGCAATTGTTACTGACTTTCACGAAATGTCTAAAGACCTCAGTTTCAAGGATGTTACCGCAGTTCCTGTTTCTGCATTAACCGGTGACAATGTAACGGAGCGCTCTGCCAATACCCATTGGTATTCAGGCCCCACACTAATGGGGTATCTGGAGACAGTTAAACTTGAAGCTTCCAAAGATGACCGGCTGGTATTTCCGGTTCAATGGGTGAATAGACCTACGTCTGATTTCAGAGGCTTTAGCGGCACACTCTCCGGCGGTAATATGTCGATAGGCGATGAAATCCGGGTCGTAAAATCTGGACAGACTGCAAAGGTTAAATCACTTGTTACTTTTGATGGTGATTTGCAATCGGCTCAAACCGGCGACGCAATCACGCTGGTCCTGGACCGGGAGGTAGATGCATCACGTGGTGATGTGATTTCAAGTGCAAAAGATCCACTGGAAACAACTGACCAGTTCGAGGCAACCATCATTTGGATGCATGAAGAAACCGGACATATTGGACGTAACTATGACATTAAGCTGGCGAACCAGTGGACAAGCGCATCCATAACCAGTGTCAAACACCGTGTGGAAGTGAATACATGGGTATACGAATCTTGCCGCCAATTGGAACTGAATGATATTGCTGTGTGTAACCTGGCCCTGAGCAGCCCAGTGGCATTTGACAGCTACACAAACAATCAGCAGATGGGCGGCTTTATTCTTGTCGATAAATTTACAAAAACCACTGTTGCAGCTGGATTGATTCAACACAGTCTGCGCAGGGCCCAGAACATTCACCGCCATAGTTCTAGTGTAGCCCGAGCAGACCGTGAACGCCTGAATGGACATCCTGGAAAAGTATTGTGGTTTACCGGCTTATCCGGCTCAGGCAAATCAACCATCGCCAATGCATTTGAAAAAAGGCTCAATGAAGAAGGCATTAGAACCTTCCTCTTGGACGGCGACAACATTCGTCACGGCCTCAACAAAGACTTAGGCTTTACCGAAGCTGACCGGGTTGAAAATATAAGACGTGTTGCAGAAGTTACCAAGCTGATGATGGATGCGGGTATAGTGGTCCTTACTGCCTTTATTTCGCCGTTCCGTTCAGAACGCGAAATGGCAAAAGCAATGTTCCAGGAAGGTGAGTTTTCCGAGATATTTGTAAGCACACCGCTTGAAGTTGCCGAAGCACGGGACCCAAAAGGATTATACAAAAAGGCACGCAGTGGCGAAATTCCAAACTTCACCGGCATTGATTCGCCTTATGAAGAACCGGAAAATCCCGACTTAAAATTAGATACAGCTGAACAATCAATCCAGGAATGCGTTGATGTGCTGATGAAGAACTTCAGAAACTGATAGCTGAAATACCGGGGCTTTATCTGTAAAATCCATCCACTTGGACAGAAAAAACCTGATCTAATCCGGGATCGCAAAAACTGCTTATGCTAAAAGTTCTTCATTGGTTATTGGAAGCGCCTGAGCAATGTAAATACGTAGCCGCGACGGTAGATCGATCTCGTTACCGTCCAGCGTTTCCATTTTAAATGTCAACTTGGAGTTTGATTGATAAAAAGGATACTTGATGGTTCTGTGCTCGGAAGACGCGGCAACGAATGTATCAATCACCTCATCATCCATCAATATGTTGACCCGGCACCACGGCATATCTTTATCCGTCAGAACAGAATACCGAACGGTCAAAGCGGCGGGCACATCCAGCTTAGGTGTGATGGACGCTTGTCCTGACTTACCTGTCAGAACGCCACGTTTCTCAGCATTTACAAACAAAGTCCAATCATCTGTCAGAATGCCAGCCTTGGTCAAATCGTTTTCATTTCCATCCGTCACATTAGGAAGTAAGCGTGTCCAG
>JBCCBE010000012.1:0-55207 GCA_039814425.1 Pseudomonadota bacterium | reverse complement strand
CATCCGCAGCGATTGAACGCACCAGTTCCACAGCTTCTGCCTGGCATGCATAATAGTGCCGAGCCGCATCCAGCCCATAGCGCTTTGAAAGTTTGCGAGCACCGAGTTTTTCGCCACCCATGCAGCAAAATCCACCATTACGCCCGGAAGCCCCCCAACCGATATGTCCGGCCTCTAGAACCCGTACATCAATATGGAATTCTTTTGCCAGATGATAAGCTGCTGAAAGCCCAGTATAGCCACCTCCGATAATAGCTACTTCGCAGTCACTGTCATTCTTAAGCGGGCTGGATGGCACGCGTTCGTGATCCAATACACTTGCCTCCCAGTAGGAAGGTTGCGCCACATGATGTTGATATAGGCTTTTGTGAAATAATGACATAAAAGTTTACGTTGCGTAATTTTGTAAATCGCTTAAAAAGCATTTTGTTTTGAACAACTGAATGATAAACTGTCAAGAAATGGCTCAAATGATAGGGCAGCCGAGACAAAAGGTACGGGGTATGAGCTTATCTCAGATAGTGCTGTCAGCACGAAAAATTTCCATTGGCATTTGCATGGCGGCGGTGGCAATTGTGTTGACTGCTTGTACTTCTACAAGCGACGTTACAAGTGGCTTATCACAGAATCAGCAATCGTCACAAACAAAGGTCTTGTCACCAAATCCAGCTGGTGAAGTTATTGGCAATGGTAATGTGCGGGTGACGTTATTGGTCCCCACAACCATCCCGGGCGGCGCTGCTGTAGCTGCAAAAGATCTGCGCAATGGCGCGTCGATGGCAATGAATGATTTTGGTCGGGGACGGATACAATTGGTGGTTAAAGACACCAAAGGTCAGGCCGCCGAAGCCCAGGCAAAAGCAGGCGAAGCCGTGTCAGAAGGATCTTCGCTGGTCTTGGGACCATTATTTGCCGCCAACGTGAGTGCAGCGTCTGGAGTAACACTACCGGGTAATGTTCCTATCCTTGCCTTTTCAACCGATACATCGGTGGCACGCCGTGGCGTTTATCTATTTTCCTATACACCTCAGTCGGACACACAGCGCATTGCAAGTTATGCAAGTTCGCTTGGAAAGAGGTCGCTGACAGCATTTATCCCTAACAACGCTGAGGGCAGTTTGCGTGAGCGCATTTTGCGCCAGACGGTAGGTGCCAGCGGCATAGCAATCAACGTGGTTCGTTATGATCGTACCCCGGAGAGCATTGAAACGATTGTCAGTTCAAGCACCGAAGTAGTGCAGAGTTCGGAGATGGTTTATGTTCCCGAAGGTGGTCCCCTTCCAGGTTTGATTCTCGGCACTCTAGAGCGAAAAGGTGTAAATTTTGCAGGTAAGCAAATTCTTGGCTCAGGCTCCTGGGAAGGCGTAAAGAAGTCAGAACGTATTTTGCAAGGTGCGATATACCCGGGACGTGATACCAGTCGCTTTGCTCAATTTTCAGCACGATACAAAACACAATTTGGTACCGAGCCAAGCGTTCAAGCGGGGCTTGCATATGACGCGGTTACACTGGCTTCTGAGCTTGTCCGTTTACATGGACCGGTCCGGGCCTTTGCTCCAGGAAATTTTGAAAGTGCACGCGGCTTTGTTGGCGTCAACGGAGCCTTCCGTATGCAGTCCAGTGGTATTACCCAGCGCGGCCTTGCAATTAACCAGATTCAAAACGGCGCTTCCCGGGTGATCGAACCGGCTGTATCCAACTTTTCCGGACGAGGAAGCTAGGCGACCTTTCAGTTTGAATTGCTGCTTTGAACTCAACCCCACGCTTCACATGATGTCGCAATTTATGCCATAGCCGAGCTTTCCAAGCATGCTCCGGGCATAAATTTGACGCAACAAATTAATTTGACTAAATTTGTCGAGTATTAATTTTGCTGCTGATGTGGATCCATGAGATTAAATTACAGAAACCAGCTGAAATATATTAGGCCTGTTTCTTCGTCCGAAACAAAAACAATCAGAGAAGTTGTTCGCGGTATCAGAAACCCCAGAACTACAAATAACACTGAAAATGCATTCTTCTCGGGCAATGTGAACGCCAAGACGTTCAGAAATGGTTTTCACGTAATGTATTCTGATCTTATCGCATTGCAATCGAGTAGCCATGCTGCAGACTTCTCAAACATGTTTGGAATTCGCGTACCCCTTGATGTCCGAAAAAGCTTGAATCGCTGGAACGGTAACAGCCTCGTTGTTCCCCATGGATTCGGTATTAAAATAGCTACGGACAATATCATCAACATCGAAGGTACGCACGAGGCAAATTACCGGTATCAAGATCTGATCGTAAACGTGTCAGACCCAGAACAAATCGACGATGACCTTGCTGAAACGATATTCCAGCAAAAAAAATTAAACCGTGCTGAATGCTTTTATGTGGGAGCAGAAATGCGGGCCCAGTTACGAGAACTCTGTAATTCAGAAAACGACGATCAACTTGTCAACATTAGGCTTGAAAACTGTGTCCTTGAATTGGTGCTGAGTACATTAACCGGCGCAAACTCAAAAAAAGAATCCCAAGAAGTCCGGATCTCAGAACGGGATAGTAGAGCGGTCAAGTTGGTATATGAGAAAATGCTTGCTGAACCTGAAACCAATCACAGTTTAAAGGATCTGTCGCATGAGGCAGGCGTGAGTATCACAAACCTGAAAACGAAGTTTCGTCTAATTCACGGCAAATCGGTAATAAACACGTTGCGGGAAATAAGGATGAATTTGGCCAAAGAGGCAATAGAAAATGACAATTGTTCTGTTTCCAAGGTGGCTTATAATTTGGGGTATAGGCACCAAAGCAGTTTTTCTCGGGCTTTTCATCGGCATTTTGGGATATGGCCTGGGCAGGTAAGCCGAAAATATCTCTAGACTGAAGACCAACCTCGCAAGCTGTTATCTTGAATGAAGGACGCATCAGAGTCCTTTCAGCTATAAACTTGGACACTACACCTATGTCACAGCAATTGTGAAAAAGTCCACGCTTGATAGATTACCAAAAACTAGAGTCTAATTTTCCACTTTGAGCGACGCAGCAAAATAAGTCGGAATTCTATGCCCTAATAAAAGGATTTGGTAATTGATGACGAATAATTCATGCTCATTTCGCCGCAAGGAAAAGTCTTGTGTAACGATTGGTATTATGGCGTTTTCCCTTGTTTTGTTTATGCAAGAAACAAATGCGCAGGCATTGGACGAGGCCGATAGTTCCGAGGAAATTACCGTCCTTGACCGGATTACGGTCACAGCACGAAAAAAAGAAGAAGAAATCAAAGACATTCCTTTTGGTGTGTCCACTATCCAGCAAGAGGAACTGGAGCGGGCGCAAGTTGACTCTAACCGTGATCTGGCACGTCGGCTCCCAAATGTATTTTTCCAAGATGGTGGTGTGAGAGGGTTCAACCGCTTGATATTTAGAGGTGTGGGCGATATTGGCGGCGGATTTGCACCAGATGACAATTCTGTTGGGTATTTTGTGAATGGCGTTCCAATACCTCTACTTGGTATTGATGGTGATCTGTTTGATATTGAACGTGTAGAAGTTCTACGTGGCCCCCAAAATGTTTTGTTCGGCCGGAATGCACAGGGTGGTGCAATCAACATAATTACAAAAGATCCTTCGGATGATCCCAGTTTAACATTGGGAGTCGAGTTTGGTAATTTGGGTCAACAGGAATATACGGCAAAAGCCAATGGACCGATCAATGATCAGGTGTCCGGTAGGATTGCTGTGCAGTTTCGGTCTCGAGATGGGGATGTGCCGAATGATATTGGTGAAGACTTAAGAGGGATCGACATCTTCAACACCTTGGGCAGCTTAAAAATAGATCTGGATGATGGTGCCGTTGTTGATCTATTTTTTCGATATGAGCAACAGGACGAAGATGTCCTTCTGCGTACGTTCACTGAGGACCCGGCATTCCCTCGCGTTCGTCTCGATATTCAGCCTTCGTTGGAAACGGAAAACTTTAGCAGTGGTCTAACCTATGAAAAGCAATTTGGTGATGTGAATTTTACATCTGTTACAGGCATTTATTCTGGCAACGCATATTTTAAGAATGACCAAACCGACGGACGATTATTTGGAGCAACTACTGGTTTTCCGCCTGCAGCTTTTGATAATACCGCAATTGATTTTGCTGTTACGGAAACAGACGAATTCAGAGTTAACCAAGAGCTTCGCTGGTCAGGCGAATCCAACGGGATAGAATGGCTTGCCGGAGCAAATCTATTCTATTCAGACTTGGAGTCTAATAACTTTTTGGACATCATGAGCCCATTTCCGTTTTTCACTGGTAGTTTCAACAGTGCAATTGAAACGACAAGCTATGACGCGTTTGGCAGTATTACTGTTCCGGTCACTGATCGCACCAAGTTAAGTGGTGAACTGAGATATTCCTATGAAGAAGAGGAATTCTCAGGTGGATTTGTCGGTGTTGTTCCAACACAATTTGGACTTTTTCCGTCAGTTAATCAGCAGGACCAACGTGAAACATTCGATTTTATCACGGGACGTATATCTCTAGTTCATGAGCTGACTTCCGACACAAATATATATGCAACCTACGCCAGGGGAGCAAAAGCAGGCGGTTTTTCAAACTTTGATACCAATCTCCCGTTCAACCCGGCTATTGCGGTAAGTCAGTTCGATACGGCGCAAACGGATACGTATGAAGCAGGTATAAAAGCAGATCTGTTTGATGGTCAATTTACAACCAACCTGTCGGTGTTTTTCAATTCAACACAGGATGAACAGTTAGCAGCATTTGATTTTGCCACATTCACAACCCAAATTGTAAATGCAGATGCTGAGACATATGGAGCAGAACTGGATATAATCTGGCGGCCCTCAGATAACTTTCTTTTACAGGGGGCTTTGGGTCTACTTGAAACAGAAATAACTGCTGCGCCTGCATCGACCGGTGCCCTTGTCGGGGGTAACATTCCCAATGCGCCTGACGCTACGTTCAGTCTTACTGGCGAATACACAATTCCAATAGAATTTCTATCAGCAGATTTAGTTTTGGGAGCAGACTACCAATATGTCGGTTCACGTGTGGCTGACATAGGAAATACACTTTCTCTGGAATCATACGAAGTAGTCAATCTTCGCGCAGAACTTACAGCTGATGATTGGAAGCTCTATACATCCGTTGAAAATGTATTCGATGAAACTTATGCAACTGCCGCGTTTCCTTTTGGTGCAACGCCTGCTGGTCAACCTGTATCAGTTGGTGGAGTAGGTGAGCCGCGCAAATGGGTTGTTGGAGCTCAATGGAAGTTCTGAACTACCATGCTTTTTATTGTTTCTTCGTAATCTGCTTGAAAAATAGCCATCATTAGTTTCCTCTGTCTGTTGATCTGGATGGATGCAGGTCTGGAAATATTCGATTTTGACGCGCCTATTTTTCAAGTGGACATTTGGATGTAAAGTTCTTTCGGCAGTTTAGTCCCATAGCAAAAATACAAACAGAAACGCTGCCTGAAGTTAGATTGATTTGCTATGCTAGCAAGTCGTTTGAACAGAACGAAACAACAGATCACATCAGGGATTTTAGCTGCAAGTCTTTGTCAGCGGCTTGTTCCGGCGTTATGTTTCTTTCAGCTTCCAGTATTTTCTTGGTGATCATATAAGTTCGCGGATCGCTCATCGCATCCACGGCGAGCAAAGCCTCATCACGAAAATAGAAATGCGATACCGCACCTTCGCGCTCTCCTGGCCGAACCACAATTTTGTCGTACCCTCGATTTAGCCCAGCAATCTGAAGTTTAATGTCATACTGATCAGACCAGAACCACGGATAGGGATTATAGTCGCGTACTTCGCCTGCGATATTGTCAGCTGCACATTCTGCCTGATCAATTGCGTTTTGGACGGATTCAAGTCGGGTTGGCTCATTGCGATAATTAAACATCGTGCAATCACCAGCGGCATAAATATCCGGGTTGGAAGTCTGGCATCTGGCGTTGACTGCGATGCCGCCATTGACTTCCAGGCCTGCTGATTCCGCTAATTCGGTGTTTGATATTATGCCAATTCCGACAAGCGCAAAATCACACTCAATCCGGCGACCGTCACTAAGGACAGTTGTGGTCACCTTGCCATCCGTGCCTTCGAACCGTTCTAGACCGGTTGCTTCGATTATTGTAACACCACGTTTTTCATGCAGGGTACGAAACCATGTTGATGTTTCCTCACATGCGACCCTTTGCAAGATCCGATCGGCTGCTTCAACAAGCACTACTTCAAGGCGCTGGGAACGGCAAACAGCGGCCGCTTCCAAACCAATATAGCCGCCGCCGACTATGACAACCCGACGGCCTTCTTTAAGTTCTCCAGCCAATTCGTCTGCGTCTTGTAACGATCGAAGAAGATAGACGCCGGAAAGGTTCCCTCCAATGGATGCAGGTAGCGTTCGTGCGCGCGAGCCGGTCGCCAAAAACAAATTGTCCCAGTTGATTTGTTCACCTCCGGGTAGGCTTATGGTTTTCGCGTCGACATTTATTGCCTGAACTGCACAATCCAGATTGCATTTAATTTCGTTCTGCCCGTACCAGTCTTGTGGCCGCAACAACAATTGTTCTGCGGTCATTTCCCCGGTCGCATACTTTTTTGAAAGAGGCGGGCGTTGATAGGGCAGGGAGGGTTCTTCGCCATAGATCGAAATTTTACAATCTGCATCTTTCTGACGTAACCGAGCGGCAAAGGATGCAGCAGCCTGTCCCGCGCCGATAATGACAACATGTTTGCTCATGCGCTTGTCCCTTCCCTGTTCGCTAGAGGCTTAGCACACTGTAGCCGAGCCAGTTTGCTTAACACGTCATTGCGTTTCATTTTGTGACGTATCTATTCAAGGTGCATAGAGCTTTAATTACTGAAAAACGGAAATTCCCAATTTTTATGGTCCAACGCCCCAACATGGGTTGTATTTCACTACTGGTATTCGCTACAACTATATTTCTGATTGTTACAATAAAATCTGAAGCGTCAGAATTTGAGTGTACCGATAGGTTGGGGGAACCGGCCCGGTGACTTGGGAGGAAAGAGGAATATGGCTTCATCGGCCAACGCGTCCAACAGTGGGCAGCCGAATAATTTTCCGGCATATCTTGAGTTTAACGCCAAGCGATTTTCCGCACGGCCAGCATTTCGCCATAAGGATTATGGGATTTGGCAGACATGGACCTGGGCGGAAGTGCGTGACGAAATCTGTCATTATTCCATGGGTCTTAAGGCGCTGGGTCTGAAGAAGGGTGACAAGGTTGCAATTGTCGGCCAAAATCGCCCCAGGCTTTACTGGACATTTTGCGCAGTGCAAGCAGTGGGAGGCATACCGGTCCCGGTTTATGCAGACTCGGTAGCCGAAGAAATGTCCTACGTGCTGGAGCACGCAGAGGTAAAAATTACCGTCTGTCAGAACCAGGAGCAGGTCGACAAAATCCTGTCTATAGAAGATCAGCTGAAGAAACTTAAGCATGTTGTTTATGACGAACCTCGCGGCTTGCGTGATTATGACATGAAAAACCTGCATTCGATTGATGCAGTGCAGGATATGGGCAAAGACCTTTTGGCCAAAGACGGCAAAGACAGTTGGGCAAAAGGGTTTGAGAATTACACGGGCAGTGACATTGCCGTTATGCTTTATACCTCTGGTACAACCGGCAGGCCTAAAGGCGTAATGCTCTCCTATGAGAATCTGATCAAGACATCAATCAATGCCAATGATTTTGACAGTCTTAAAGAAACCGAGGAAATCCTTGCTTATCTTCCACTTGCCTGGGTGGGAGATCACGTCTTTTCCTATACACAAGCCTATGTAGGTGGTTACTGCGTATGCTGTCCAGAAAGCCCGGAAACCGCAGATGAAGACCGCCGCGAAATCGCTCCAACGTACTTCTTCGCACCACCGCGAGTGTTTGAAACCATGCTTACTGCGATCACGGTTCGCATGGAAGATGCCAGCGGTCTAAAACAAAAGATGTTTAATTATTTTATGGAGCATGCCCGCAAGGTTGGGGAACCGATTTTGAACGGAGAAAGCGTTGGGTTTTGGGATAAGCTAAATTACAAGCTTGGTGATTTTTTTGTTTATGGCCCGTTGAAAAATCGAATGGGTTTAACCCGGATGAAAATCGGCTATACTGCGGGTGAAGCCATAGGACCGGAAATTTTTAGATTTTATCGTTCGCTTGGGCTCAACCTCAAGCAACTCTACGGTCAAACGGAAGCCGCGGTTTATATTTCAGCGCAACCCGATGGTCAGATCAGAGCCGATACGGTTGGTAAGCCATCCCCCGATGTTGAAATTGAGATAGCAGAAAGTGGTGAAGTGCTTTATCGCTCGCCGGGTGTCTTTGTCGGCTATTATAAAAATGATAAGGCGACAAAAGAAACCAAAACCAAAGAAGGTTGGGTTCATACCGGCGATGCTGGCTTTATCGACAATGAAGGCCATCTACGCATCATCGACCGTGCCAAGGACGTAGGCAAACTTAAAGACGGAAGTCTGTTTGCTCCAAAATATATCGAAAACAAACTGAAGTTCTTCCCGAATATTAAGGAAGTTGTCGCGTTTGGGGATAAGCGCGATAAATGTTGTGTGTTCCTCAATATTGATCTGACTTCGGTTGGTAATTGGGCGGAACGCAACAATGTTTCCTATGCCTCCTACCAAGAGTTGACCCAACATCCGCAAGTGATTGAAATGATGGGTGAGCATGTGCGCCAGGTAAACGAAGACCTTTCCAAAGAAGACATGATGGCCGGATCGCAAATCCGTCGCTTTTTGGTATTGCACAAGGAACTTGATCCTGATGACGGGGAAATGACACGAACCATGAAGGTTCGCCGCTCGTTTATTGGTGAGCGTTATGGTGAATTGATCGAAGCTTTGTATGACGGAAGCGCGGAAAAATTCATCGAAACGGAAGTTGTTTTTGAAGATGGCCGTAAAGGTAAGATCTCGGCCACGATCAACATTCAGGACGCACCGGTTTTCTCTCCCCAATCGATGAAGGAGGCCGCGGAATGAACGCCCACGATTCCAATCTCCATAATCGCCCGGATGACGGCATTGCCAAAGGCGAACTGCTTTTGCATGTCGATAATATCTCGCTTTCTTTCGGTGGTCTTAAGGCGATCACAGATGTTTCCTTTGATATATTGAAAGGCGAAGTTCGTGCGATAATCGGTCCAAATGGTGCTGGCAAAACATCCATGCTCAACGTCATTAACGGGTTTTACCATCCCCAGGAAGGTACGATCACGTTTCGGGGTGAAGAGCGCCGCCGCATGCGTCCCTACCAGGCAGCTTCCAGTGGTATTTCTCGGACCTTCCAGAATGTGGCGCTTTTTGCCGGCATGTCGACGCTTGATAACATTATGGCCGGACGGACGCTGAAGATGAAAAAGAATTTCTTCTGGCAAATGTGGCGCTATGGCCCGGCCTTAAACGAAGAAATCGAGCATCGAAAAGTCGTTGAGGAAATCATCGATTTTCTTGAGATTGAACACATCCGTAAATCGCCTGTTGGAACCCTTCCTTATGGTCTTCAAAAGCGAGTGGAATTGGGTCGCGCTTTGGCTGCAGAACCGGATTTGCTGCTGCTTGATGAGCCAATGGCTGGGATGAACCTTGAAGAAAAAGAGGACATGAGCCGTTTTATCATT
This sequence comes from Pseudomonadota bacterium, assembly GCA_039814425.1. Taxonomy (GTDB): domain Bacteria; phylum Pseudomonadota; class Alphaproteobacteria; order Rhizobiales; family Rhizobiaceae; genus JAALLB01. Next base: position 45,547 of record JBCCBE010000012.1, on the reverse strand, counting down.
GAAGTAAATGAACAGTACGGCACAACGATTGCACTCATCGAACATGACATGGGCGTTGTGATGGATCTGGCGGATCGTGTGATGGTGCTGGATTATGGCAAAAAAATTGGTGACGGTCTGCCGGAGGAAGTGCAGGCCAACGAAGATGTTATCGCTGCGTATCTTGGGGTAGAACACTAATGGAATTGTTGAACCAGATTTTCGTTGATCCGTTCGTGACAATGTACGAACTGCCAGATCTTTTATTGCAGACCCTTTGGGAGGGTTTTGTTTCTGGCACGCTCTATTCATTGATTGCGCTCGGTTTTGTTCTGATTTTTAAAGCCTCCGGTGTTTTCAATTTTGCCCAGGGCATTATGGTGGTGTTCGCAGCCCTTACATTGGTAGGTATTTTTGCGCTTGGCGTTCCGGCCTATGCTGCATTGTTTCTAACCATCGGGGTAATGGGCCTTTTGGCGTTTACGGTTGAACGGTTGATCCTGCGCCATATGGTGAACCAGCCGGATATCATTTTATTCATGTCAACAATTGGTCTTACCTTCGTCCTGATCGGGCTCGGTCAGTTGATCTTTGGTGGTGAACCAAAAGCGATGATTACCAAAGAATTGGGTCTTCCGACCGGTTCATCGGTTTGGGATGTTGGCGGTGGGGCTGTTATCTTCCAGCACATTGATATTGCCGCTGCCATTATTGCCTTCCTGTTGATCCTTGGTCTTGCTATCTTCTTTAATAAAACCCGCATCGGCCGGGCCTTGCGCGCGGTTGCAGATGATCACCAGGCAGCCCTTTCAGTTGGTATCTCTCTTAATCAGATCTGGGTCATTGTGTGGTTTGCAGCAGGCATCGTTGCATTGGCAACCGGTATCATGTGGGCGGCCAAATCCGATGTGTCTTTCGCGCTGCAAGTTGTAGCGCTAAAGGCGTTACCGGTTCTTGTGCTTGGCGGATTTACTTCAATCCCCGGTGCGATTGTAGGCGGCCTGATTATCGGGTTTGGCGAAAAACTGTTCGACCTTTATTGGGGTTCACCGATTCTTGGCGGTGGTACCGAAAGCTGGTTTGCATTCATCATAGCACTCTTGTTCCTTCTCTACCGACCAGAGGGTCTGTTCGGTGAAAAACTGATCGAGAGGATATGACCATGGCATATCGAAATAGACTTGATACGATAATATCCGATTGTCAGACATATAATAAGGATGGCGCAGCAAGTTATTGGGCTGGCTCACTTGGGCTGCAAGCGCCAGCCAGTCATCGATTTTACCATGTAAGACCAAAATGGCCAGATTTTTCTGGAAATGCAAATCATTGGGGTGAGGGCTAATGTTTTATCGCGAAGCAGGACAGTTCAAGACGACCTACGAAGCAGATTCAGCGAAGTTTCCAATCTTTCAGGATAAGCTTTTCATCTGGATTTACCTCGCTATCGGTTTCATTGCGATCCCGATCTTTGGCAATGAGTTTTTCCTTGGTGCTATAATGATACCGTTTCTGGTATTCACGCTTGCCTCCATCGGACTTAATATTTTGACAGGGTTCACCGGGCAGATTTCGTTGGGTACCGGCGCATTCATGGGTGTGGGTGCTTATGCCTGTTATAAGATGACAACCTTCTTCCCCGACATGAATATCATTGTTTTGATTTTCGCCTCTGGTATTTTTTCCGCAATTGTCGGCGTGTTTTTCGGCCTGCCATCTCTTCGTATTAAGGGCTTCTATCTGGTTGTAACCACGCTTGCGGCTCAGTTCTTTCTCGAATGGGCATTTATCCGCATCCCATGGCTTTATAACTATAATGATTCTGGTGCGATTGAAGTGCCACAGCGCGAGGCATTTGGAGTTATTATGACCGGAGCAAATGCCTCTGCCGAGGTGCGATATCTGGCATGCCTTGCGATAGTAGTTGTGATGACCTGGTTTGCATCCAACATCATCCAGGGTCGTATCGGGCGTTCGTGGATGATGATCCGCGATATGGATATTGCTGCGGAATTGATGGGTGTTCGCCCGCTTTATGCGAAACTCTCAGCTTTTGCCGTATCCTCGTTTTATTGCGGGGTCTCCGGCGCCATGATGGTTTTCCTCTGGCTTGGCGCAGCAGAAGTTGAAAGCTTTGACTATAATCATTCATTCGAAATTTTGTTTATGGTGATCCTGGGCGGGCTGGGTAGTTTGCTTGGCTGCTTCCTGGGTGCTGCTGTCATCTGGATCATGCCGGTGATCATGCGCGCGGTTCTGCCGCCGATTTATGAATTCATCACTCCATTTACCATGACATCGGCACAAGCTGACCTTATCTCAGACATTTTTATTGGTGTGATGATCGTAACGTTTCTGATTTTGGAACCCCATGGTCTGGCAAGGCTCTGGGCGATCCTAAAACAAAAATTGCGTGTCTGGCCTTTCCCGTATTAGGATTGGCTTGGAAACAACGGGGCGAAAGCCCTGCAGGGTTAGAAACTTGTCCTGATCAAACAGGTTTCAAAAATAAGCGGAACGCATAGTGCGAACCGCACGAGCGTTTGGGAGGAAAACACATGCTTAAGAAACTCGTACTGGGTGCAGCCGCACTCGCAATGGTGGGGGCAACTCAAGTCTCCATAGCACAGGCGGAGGACACACTTTACGTGCCATCGCTTAGCTACCGTACAGGTCCGTTTGCTGGTGGTGGCATTCCATTTGCCAACGGATATGCAGACTATCTGAATATGCTCAATGAGCGTGATGGTGGTATTGGTGGAGCCAGAATCATCGTTGAAGAATGCGAAACCGGATACAACGCTCAAAAGGGTGTTGAGTGCTATGAATCCACCAAAGGTAAAGGCGCTTTGGTTTATAACCCGCTTTCAACCGGCATTACGCTTCAGCTGGTTCCAAAAGCACCAGTCGATAAAATTCCGGTTCTGTCTATGGGCTATGGTCTTTCTGCTGTTGCGATTGGTGATAAGTTTCCATACGGCTTCAACTATCCGACTTCATACTGGAGCCAGTTGTCTTCGATCCTGAAATACATCGACGCAAACGGCGGTGTTAAAGGTAAGAAAATCGGCTTCATCTATCTTGACGTTGGTTACGGTAAAGAGCCTATCCCGCTGCTTGAGAAGCTTGCTCCGCAAATGGATTTTGAATGGGTCGGCTTCCCGGTCGGCGTAAAGGAGATGCAGAACCAGTCCGCAACTTGGCTGAACGTACGTAAAGAACGTCCAGACTGGATGATCATGTGGGGTTGGGGTGCAATGAACCCGACTGCTATTAAAGAAGCTGCGAAAATCCGCTTCCCGATGGACAAGTTCATTGGAAACTGGTGGGCCTCTGCAAACGCTGATCTCGATTCCGTCGGTGAATCTGGTAAGGGCTATCTCGGTGCAAACTTCTCTGGTATCGGAACTGATTTCCCGGCACTTCAGGACGTCATCAAATATGTAGTTGATGCCGGAAAGAGCCAGGTTGAGAAAGAAGATGTCGGCAAGGTTCTTTATAACCGAGGTCTTTTTAATGCAGTAATCGTTGCTGAAGCAATTCGTGCAGCTCAGGCTGAAACTGGCAAGAAATCCATTACTGGCGAAGACATGCGTCTTGGTCTTGAGAAGTTTGATCTTTCTGAAGCGCGCCTTAAAGAGATCGGCCTTGAAGGATTTACTGCGCCATTGAAAGGCTCCTGTGCAGACCACGAAAGTGGCGGCTCTGTCTTTATCCAACAATGGAACGGTTCAGCATTTGAAAAAGTCTCAGACCCAATCGCTCCGATGACCGATGTGGTTCGTCCGTTGCTTCAAGCTGCAGCCGATAAATACGTTTCTGAGCAAACAGGCTGGCAGACCCAGACTTGTAACTAAGACGTGTCGAAAAACTAAAAAGTGTTCGCCCTTTTCGGGCGGACACACCCTTTTTATATTTTGAGGCCTTCAATGAGCGTAGCAGAAAACCTTCAGACTGACGCAGCAAAGACCATTCTTTCCGTCAATAATATTGAAGTGATTTACAATCACGTCATTTTAGTACTCAAAGGCGTATCCCTTACGGTACCCAAGGGCGGAATTGTCGCTATTTTGGGTGCAAATGGTGCAGGTAAAACCACAACCCTGCGAGCGGTTTCCAATCTTTTGCATGGCGAGCGCGGTGAAGTTACCAAAGGCAATATTATATTTAACGGCGATGAGGTTCAGGCACTGACGCCGAACGAACTTGTTCGCCGCGGCTGCATTCAAGTGATGGAAGGTCGACACTGTTTTGGCCATTTGACCATTGAGGAAAATCTCCTCACAGGAGCTTACACAAGGAAAGATGGCGGGGCTGCTATTCGGGATCACCTTGATCTGGTTTATCAGTATTTTCCACGATTGAAAGAGCGGCGCAAATCGCAGGCTGGTTATACTTCCGGTGGTGAACAGCAAATGTGCGCGATTGGCCGTGCCCTGATGTCGAAACCGTCCATGATCCTTCTGGACGAACCATCAATGGGCCTTGCACCGCAATTGGTGGAGGAGATATTCGAAATCGTCAACGATCTCAATCAGAAAGAGGGCGTTTCCTTCCTTCTAGCTGAGCAGAACACTAACATTGCACTTAAATACGCAACCTATGGCTATATTCTGGAGTCTGGCCGTGTGGTGATGGATGGTGACGCAAAAGAACTGCGTGAAAACGAAGACGTGAAGGAATTCTATCTAGGCGTTGGTGGCGAAGGCCGGCGGTCATTTAAAGAAGTCAAACATTACCGCCGCCGCAAACGCTGGCTTGCCTAGAAGTACCGCTGTGTATTAAATTTCTGAATTGCGTTCCTATATCTTAAGTGAGTAAGGAACAGGCACTGGCGTGGCATTTTTAACGATTACCGGCATTGGATTACTGATCGCGGTCATATTTGGACCGCGATATTGGGTGCAGTTTGCTATTCGCAAACATAGCAAATCGCGCGATGATTTACCCGGTACCGGAGGTGAACTGGCGAAACATTTGATAAAGCACTTTGAGGTTGGTGAGGTGCCGGTTGAAGAAACGCAACAGGGGGATCACTATGATCCGGAAAAAAGAAAAGTAGCACTTTTACCAACCAATATGAATGGAAAATCCATTGCTGCGGTGGCAATTGCTGCCCATGAAGTGGGTCATGCTATCCAGCATGCAGAAGGAAATCGCATGCTGGCCTTGCGTCAAAAGCTGGTTCGGTTTGTCCGCGTGACGGATATGTTTGCGGGCATTTTCTTTTTTGCAGCACCTGTTTTAGGTGTGCTTGTGCGCTCGCCGGCTGCATTTGTTGGCATCTTGATACTAGGCGTTGCCTTTATCTCTGTGCGGTTGATCGTGCATCTGGTTACCCTGCCAGTTGAATGGGATGCCAGTTTCAACAAAGCTCTGCCGATCCTTGAGCAGGGAAATTATCTCCATCCTGACGACTTGCCCGCTGCAAAGGAAGTGCTTCGCGCCGCTGCCTTGACCTATGTTTCTGCTGCGCTTGCAAGCCTGCTAGATCTTGCGCGCTGGATTCGCATCCTTCGATAGGCTACAGAAACTATAAAAGTGGAGGCCCGAATGTCAGACTATTTTGATGAAAAAGAAACGTGTGATCCGCAAGCGCGCGAGAAAGCATTGTTTGCCGACTTTCCAGAGTTTCTTTCTGACATAATGGATCGCATTCCCGGATGGAAACACCGGTTTTCCGAAATTGATATTGGTAAAATCACAGACCGGGTTGCGCTTGTTAATCTACCCGTCTTACGCAAGCCGGAATTGATGCAAGCCCAGTCTGAAAAACCGCCCTTCGGTGAGTTTGTCGACGAAGCGCTTTTACCGGGAAACCGGATTTTCATGTCTCCTGGTCCGGTCTGGGAGCCGCAGGCACCGGGCTCAGATCCGTGGCTTGCAGCGCGCGCCATGCATGCAGCGGGTATTCGCAAAGGCGACATTGTGCATTGCGCCATGGGTTATACGATGACACCAGGTGGTGCGATATTGGATGAAGGCGCAAGGGCGCTGGGTGCGATTGTTTATCCCGCGGGTGTTGGAAATACTGAAGCCCAGGTTGAGGCAATAGTGACTTTAAAACCCTCTGCCTATGCTGGCACACCGGATTATCTGCAGACGATTCTCGACAAGGCTGACGAGATGGGCGTCGATATTTCCTCTATCAAACGCGGATTTGTTTCCGGTGGTGCTCTTTTTCCATCCATGCGAACCGCTTATCAAGAGCGCGGTATTACGGTCATGCAAGCGTATGCAACGGCCGATATCGGTGGCATTGCCCACGAAACCAATGCGGATGGCGAATTGTGTGAGGGCATGATTGTCAATGAAGATATTATTGTTGAAATTGTACGACCCGGAACGGATGATCCGGTCGCTCCCGGTGAAGTTGGGGAGATTGTTGTAACCAGTTTCAACAAAGCCTACCCTCTGGTGCGCTTTGGTACGGGCGATATGACAGCACTGATTTCAGATCCGTCGCCGTGTGGCCGAACCAATATGCGCATCAAGGGATGGATGGGCCGCGCGGATCAACGTTCAAAAGTAAAGGGCATGTTTGTTGACCCAAAACAGGTTGACCAGATTGTAAAGGCCGTTGCGGGAGCCGAGCGGGCAAGATTGGTAATTTCACGACAGGACAATAAGGATGTCATGAACTTGCAAATGGTTGGAAGTGGTATTGACGCAAACGTGGCTGAAGCGCATTTGGCGACCACAACAAAGCTTAAAGGAACCGTTGCGATTGTCGAAACCCTGCCAAATGACGGCAAGGTAATTGACGATCAGCGCGACTACACCGAATAGAAATTGGCCTGCTACGCGTCGCAGGATTTCCGCTTTTCCCAATGAAGCCGGCTTATGAGGAAATTCTATCATCGGCTTGACTTACTCTCAATATTTCCATATTTCTAGTTATATCGAAATATTGAGAGTTGATTACCATGGAAACTACAGTTGCTGTTGAAGGGTTCTCTGCAATGGGATCTGAGTCGCGCCTGGCTGTGTTACAAACACTAGTGAAGGCGGGTCCAAAAGGATTACCGGTTGGCGAAATTCAAAAGCGAACGAATATTCCAGCGTCTACTCTTGCGCATCACCTGAAATTTCTTGCCGCAGCGCATCTCGTGGAACAGGACAAACAGGGTCGATCAATCATCAATCGAGCGGATTTTACCCATCTTGAAGCACTTGCAGAATTTATTCTGCGTGAATGTTGTGCCGATCAGGATACATCCTCCCAATCCAACGCTCCTTCTGAAAAGGAATTGGTCCATGACTGATCTTAGTTTGAAAACTACTTCGGTGTCTGGGACAATTGGTAAACGGCTACGTTCCCCGTGGACAATAACTATTTGTGTCCCGATCCTGGTCGCGGTTTTGGACAATCCAAATTTTATCCCGTTCATCGATTTTGCTGTCCGCGCCCTGATCGGAACCCTGCCATATATCATTTTTGCAGTATTACTGATCGCCTGGTTAAAGGCATCTGGCGCAGAAAGTATGATCGCCAACGCATTTAAAGGGCGTGAAGTGCGCATGATCTTCCTCGCAGCCTTGTTCGGAGGTCTGGCACCTTTCTGTTCTTGCGAGGTCATACCCTTTATCGCAGGTCTGCTTGCACTGGGAGCACCCTTGTCCGCTGTAATGGCATTTTGGCTTTCTTCCCCATTGATCGATCCACCCACACTGTTGATTACAGCTGCTGCTCTTGGTTGGCCCTTTGCAGTGGGCAAAGCTGTCTCAGCGGTAGCGCTCGGCTTGTTTGGCGGCTTTACGATTATGATGCTCGTTAATAAAGGCTTGTTGGGACAGCCTTTGCGTGAATACAAACCAACCGGTTGCTGTGGCTCCACTTCACCATCAGTGGATGACAAACCAGTCTGGAAATTCTGGCAGGATGCGCCGCGCAAAACGATCTTTCGCGATGAGTTCATCGCCAATGCGCTCTTTTTGATCAAATGGCTGGCACTGGCTTACGTGCTGGAAGCAGCCCTTGTGACCTATGTGCCCGCTTCCTTGATTGCGAGTGTGGTCGGCGGTGAAGGCATTGTCCCAATCGCAACTGCGGCCTTGGTTGGCATGCCCGCTTATCTCAATTCCTATGTGGCACCTCCCTTGTTGGCTGGCTTGATGGAGCATGGCATGAGTTCCGGCGCTGCAATGGCCTTCATGGTTGCAGGAGCTGTTAGCTCTATCCCGGCAATGGCGGCGGTTTGGTCACTGGTGAAGCGCGGCGTATTTGCGCTTTATCTCGGTCTTGGTGTTTTCGGCGCTATTCTTTCCGGCATCGTTTTCCAGGCTGTTATCTAAGTCATCAAACCAGGCATTACAGACCGTAGCCGCAGGCCAAAAACCTACCGCCATTGTATTTTACGTGTCTTATCAACCCTATATCAAATTCCAAATGATGGCGCATAATGCAGCGGCAGTGCGCTTGCGGGTTTAGGTTGCATAAATGGGTGCCAAAGCCTCTTTCAGCAGGTATAAGGACCGGCAAATCATTTCAAATGCCGAAGCTGAACGAATCGAAATGTCAAAAAAGAACCTAAGGCTAGAAGAACTCATTGACGCAGATGCACTGCGTCACGCCTTGACCGATCTGACGTCCGAAAAAGAGGGCGACGGTGCTTCACCCAATATCAGAGCCAAAGTATTGAGCCTTTTAAAGCAGGCATCTAATGAAGGTCGCAGCAAGGCTAAAGATTTTCTTTTTGAAGATGGCGATGGTACCGCCTGTGCGCGACGTATTTCCCATGTGCAGGATGAGCTTATTTGCGTCATTCATGACTTTGCCGTCACTCACGTCTATCGCGCTACCAACGCAAGTGCAGCAGAGCAGATCGCGATAACGGCTGTTGGCGGCTACGGTCGCGGAACACTTGCCCCTGGATCTGATATTGATCTGTTATTTTTACTTCCCTACAAGCAGACCGCATGGGGAGAGCAGGTTGTAGAATACATCCTCTATATGTTGTGGGATATGGGTTTCAAGGTCGGCCATGCGACCCGCAATATTGATGATTGTATTCGTCTTTCAAAAGAGGACATGACCATCCGCACCTCCATTTTGGAAGTACGGTATTTGCATGGCACAAAGGCGCTTTTTGAAATCCTTGCCGAACGGTTTTCCAAAGAAGTCGTGGCCGGCAATGCAAAAGATTTTATTGCTGCCAAGCTTTCAGAGCGAGATGCAAGACATGCAAAGTCTGGCGAATCAAGATACCTGGTCGAACCGAATATCAAAGACGGCAAGGGCGGATTGCGTGATCTTCATACGCTGTTCTGGATCGGAAAATACTTTTACAATCTTGGAAAATCGCATGCGCTGGTTGGTGCCGGCATGCTGTCTGAAAAAGACTATCAAAGGTTTCGCCGAGCTGAGAAATTTCTTTGGACGGTTCGCTGTCATATGCATTTTCTGACAGGTCGCCCGGAAGAACGTTTATCTTTCGATATTCAGCGGGAAATTGCAGAGCGCCTGAACTATTCTGGACATGGTGGATTAGCCGGTGTTGAACGGTTCATGAAACACTATTTCCTTGTTGCAAAGGAAGTGGGTGATCTTACGCTCATCGCATGTGCGAAACTGGAAGAGCGCCAGGCTAAGAAAGTAACTGGCATAAACCGGTTCCTGAAATCTGTCGTCGGTACCCGCAAAGCCATCAAGGGAACAGATGATTTTGTAAATGACAACGGGCGGATTAATTTGGCAAACCCGGGCATTTTCAATAAAGACCCGGTTAATCTGATCAGGCTGTTTCAGTTTGCAGAAAAATCGAAGCTCGATTTTCACCCAGATGCTGTTGAATTGCTCTCGAAATCACTGAAACTGATCAACAAGGATTTGCGAACTAATCAGGATGCAAACCGTATATTTATTGAATTATTGACCAGTAAAAACGCTCCGGAGCGTATTCTGCGCCGAATGAACGAGACCGGATTTTTAGGAAAGTTTATTCCTGTTTTTGGTAAGATCGTCGCAATGATGCAGTTTAATATGTATCACCACTTTACCGTTGATGAGCACCTCATCCGTTCCGTGGGAGCGCTATCAGGCATTGAGTCTGGAAAGTTTGCAGAAGAGCACCCGCTTTCCACTGAACTACTTCCGGAAATCAAGGATCGCGTAGTGCTCTACGTTGCGTTGCTCTTACATGACATTGCCAAAGGCCGGAATGAAGATCACTCCATTGCTGGTGAGCGTGTTGCCAAGCAAATCTGTCCGCGTTTGGGGTTGGATGAAGAGCAAACGGCTTTGGTTGCCTGGCTAATCCGGGAACACCTGACCATGAGTACAATTGCGCAAAGCCGTGATTTATCTGACCGTAAAACCATTCAGGATTTTGCAGAAGTAGTCCAGGAAGTTGCGCGCATGCGCTATCTTGTGGTGCTGACAGTATGCGATATTCGTGCGGTTGGACCGGGCGTATGGAACGGATGGAAAGGTCAACTGCTCCGTACGCTTTATTATGAAACCGAGCTGATGTTAAACGGCGGTTTTTCGAAGATACCGCTCATTGCACGGGTTGCTTTTGCGCAGGATGAATTACGAAATGCCTTGGACGGTTGGAGCAAAGAAGATCAGACAGGTTTTGTTGATCTTCCCTATCCGGCTTACTTCCTTTCTACCGACCTTGAGTCCCAGATTGAACATATGAATCTGCTGCGCCGGATGCGGGATGAGACGCTGATCCTTGCTACCCATGTGAGCACCCATCAGTTTGAAGGGGTGACTGAGATAACGGTTGTAGCGCCTGATCACCCAAGGCTTCTTTCCATCATCGCGGGCGCCTGTGTTGCTGCTGGTGGTAATATTGTGGATGCCAGAATTCACACGACCAGAGATGGACGGGCGCTTGATTCTATTGTCATCAACCGTGAATTTATTGAAGATGTGGATGAAATTCGGCGTGCGAAAAAAATCGGACGCCTGATAGAGGAAGTTTTGTCAGGCAAAACGACCCTGCCCAAAGTTATTTCTTCGAGCAATCTATTGCGCAGGCGTCAACGCGCATTTTCTGTCCCCGCCAAGGTTTCGATTAACAATGAATTGTCCGAAAAATTTACGGTGATCGAAATCGAAGGCCTTGATCGACCAGGGCTGTTATCGGAGTTAACCGAAGCGTTGGCCAATCTCAATCTCGACATCGGTTCGGCTCAGGTTGTGACCTTTGGTGAGAAGGCCAATGACAGTTTTTATGTGCGGGATTTGGTAGGACACAAAATCGAAAATGCGAACCGGCTAAAGAAAATACGGACAACCCTGTTAAGCGTAATGCAGCCTGAAGCCAGCAAAGTAGCTGCTCAATGAGCCTGTTTCGCAAATTTGCCTCGGTTGGTGGTGCAACGATGGCAAGCCGCGTATTGGGCTTTGCACGAGAGGCACTAATCGCTGCTTTTCTTGGGGCAGGGCCGGTTGCAGATGCATTTTATGCGGCCTTCCGTTTTCCCAATCTGTTTCGTCGTTTGTTTGCTGAGGGTGCTTTCAATTCGGCCTTTGTGCCTTTGTTTTCCAAAGAGCTTGAAACCGGCGGTCGCGCAGCCGCGCGCGAATTTGCTGAAAAAATTCTTGCCGTATTGATAACAGTGCTCTTGCTATTGTCAGCAGTGGCGATGGTTTTCATGCCTTTTCTGGTCGGAACAATTATAGCTCCCGCATTTGCTGAAAACCCGGAAAAGTTTGACCTCACGGTCACTCTTACCCGGATCATGTTTCCCTATCTTGCTGCGATGTCTTTGGTGGCAATGTTGTCCGGCATTTTAAACGCATTCCGCAAATATTTTCTCGCCGCGCTGGCACCGGTATTGCTGAATGTCGTTTTGGTTTCTGCATTGCTTGTTGCAGGGTATTACGATGCTGATCAAAGGACGATTGGCTTGACCCTTGGCTGGGGTGTATTCGTATCAGGCATATTGCAGTTTGGCCTATTGATCTACGGTGTCCGCCAGCAGGGGTTTTCTCTGACCCTGCGCATGCCGTCTGTCTCTCCACCTGTCAAACGCCTACTTGTGCTGGCGTTTCCTACTGCGATTGCCGGTGGAATAACGCAGATTAATTTGCTGGTTGGTCAGATTATTGCTTCGGCACAAAGTGGAGCGATTGCGATGATGAATTACGCAGATCGACTGATGCAACTGCCGCTGGGAATAATAGGCATCTCGATTGGTGTCGTTCTGCTTCCAGAACTCTCCCGGGCTTTAGCTGCAAAGAACAAGCAAGAAGTTGAAATGCTGCAAAACCGTAGTCTGGAATTTGGACTTGGTCTTACTATTCCTTCTGCAGTTGGCCTATTTATGATTCCTCTACCGCTCATTGCATTGCTCTACGAACGCGGAGCCTTTGATCGCGAGACGTCAGAAATTACGGCAAATGTATTGGCTGCCTTTGCGATTGGCCTGCCATCTTTCGTCCTGATCAAAATCTTCCAACCATCATTTTATGCACGGGAGGATATGAAAACGCCGATGTGGTTTTCCGGTGCCAATGCAATCATAAATATCGTTTTAAGTCTGCTATTATTTCCTATATATGGCGTTATGGGATTAGCGGTCTCAACCAGCATTGCCGGTTGGATAAATGCTGTTTTACTGTGCGGCTCACTTTATAAAAGTAGACAATTCAGGGTCGCACAAAAGACCGTTCGCAACATAGCATTGATATGCGTAGCAAGCCTGGCCATGGCCGGTATTCTCTATAGTGGAAACCAGTGGCTTGGACAGTCATTGACCGATGAAAATCTTCTAGTTCGCCTCCTGTCTATTGGAGCTTTAATCCTGGTAGCTGCACTCGTCTATTTTGCAATTGTCATCGCAACTGGTGCCCTGTCGAGGCGTGAATTACGTGCCGCGCTTAAACGAAAATAACCGCGTATCGCTAATTCAGAACCGCTGACGGAACCAAACCCCTTGCGCTTTTTGCCAGCCTTCGTCATAAGCCTTCGTCATAACCCCGCGCAAAGCGAAACTTAAAAGTCACAAATTATGACACAGCCTCAAAATCGAGTTTTTTCCGGTGTCCAGCCTACCGGTAATCTTCATCTTGGCAATTATCTTGGCGCAATTAAAAAATTTGCAGCAATTCAGGATAGCCATGAATGCATATACTGCGTTGTGGACATGCATGCGATTACCGCAGAGCTGGTGCAACCTGATATGAAAGCCCAAACCCGGGAAATTGCAGCTGCATATCTGGCTGCAGGAATTGATCCGAAGAAAAGCATTATCTTCAATCAAGGGCAAGTACGTGAACATACTGAGCTTGCCTGGATATTTAATTGTGTTGCACGGATGGGTTGGCTCAGTCGGATGACGCAATTCAAGGAGAAAGCTGGCAAGGATGCGGAAAATGCCTCGGTTGGCCTATTTGCCTATCCAAACCTGATGGCCGCAGATATTCTTCTTTATCGTGCAACCCATGTACCCGTCGGCGACGATCAAAAGCAGCATCTGGAGCTCACACGCGATATTGCAGGCAAATTCAACCATGACTTTGCAGGCCGGATTGCTGAACTTGGCCATGGAGATCAATATTTTCCGATCACTGAGCCGATCATCGAGGGTCCTGCGACACGTGTCATGTCATTGCGCGATGGTGGGCGCAAAATGTCAAAGTCTGAAGCTTCAGACATGTCTCGGATTAATCTGACTGACAGTGCGGACGATATTTCCAAGAAAATCCGCAAGGCTCGTACCGATCCTGAGCCTCTGCCGGAAACAATGGATGGGCTGAAAGACCGTGCAGAGGCGGCCAATCTGGTTGGCATCTATGCAGCACTGTCTGATACTTCAAAAGAAGCGGTTATTTCAGAATTTGGAGGGAATCAGTTTGGACAGTTCAAGCCGGCTTTGGCAGATTTAGCTGTTGAAAAACTTGCTCCAATCAATACTGAAATGCGCAAATTGTTGGATGATAGCGCTCATGTGGATGCAATTCTTAAAGATGGTGCAGAACGGGCCCGGGAAATAGCCCAGAAAACTATGCGTGAAGTTCGCGAAATATTTGGCTTCCTTGGTTAAGCTGGCTAGTGTACCCTGTGCTCTGATTAAAACTGCGGTGATGGGGTTTCATGGTTAAAAAGCGGCGCATTCACGAAGAAGGCCACAAGCGCAAGTTTCTTTGCGTGATCGACAAGAGTTCTGAATGCGAGAAGGCTGTTTTATACGCAGAACGCCGAGCGACTAACACCGGCGGGGCGTTGGCTCTTTTGTTCGTTTCGGAACCTGAGAGCTTTCAGCACTGGATTGGTGTCGAAGAAATTATGAAGGCAGAAGCCCAGGAAGAGGGCGAAGCGCAACTCCAGAAATATGCACAGTTCTCGCGCGAGCATGGAAATATTGATCCAGAGCTTTTCTTCCGTCAAGGAATTACGCGGGAACAGATCATAAAACTGATTGAAGAGGACGAGGACATTTCGGTGCTGGTTCTTGCGGAAAGTGAAAGTAACGAGGGTCCTGGCCCGCTTGTTTCTTCTCTAGTCACGACCGGAAGCCCGTTTTCAATCCCGGTCGTAGTCGTCCCATGCGAAATGACGTTTGAAGAAATCGAGAGCGTCACCTGACCATTTATGTGTGTGGTGCATTACAGCGAAAACGATTCGCGCTTGGCCGATGTCGAACCGATAAGTCTCGCATTTTAGGAGATTTTCGAGTAAGACTTGAACTTGAAGCGGATATTTACTACTTTAGAATTATTCCAAACAAGGTTTATGACGATGTTTATTCAGACAGAAGCTACTCCTAACCCTGCGACTTTGAAGTTTTTGCCCGGTGTCCCAGTTCTAATCTCCGGTTCAGCTGATTTTAGAGATGAAAAAGAGGCAAAGGCTTCTCCTCTTGCCGAACAGTTGTTTCGTATCCCGGGCGTTGCGGGCGTTTTTTACGGCTATGATTTTATCTCGGTAACCCGTGAAGGAAATGAAGAAGAAGGCTTTGACTGGCAACATCTAAAGCCCGCAATCCTAGGCACCATCATGGAGCATTTCGTAACCGGAAAGCCTGTGATGAAAGAAGCATCCGGAGCAGAAATCACGGTTGATGAAGAGGACTATGATCCTGCTGATCAGAAAATCGTCGACACAATCAAGGAACTCCTGGATACCCGTGTTCGTCCAGCGGTTGCACAGGATGGTGGCGATATCACGTTTCACGGTTTTCGCGATGGGGTAGTTTACCTTCACATGCGCGGAGCTTGTGCGGGTTGCCCGTCATCCACTGCTACATTGAAGCATGGCATTCAAAATCTGCTACGTCATTTCATTCCAGAAGTCAGCGAAGTGGAACCGGTGGGCGTGCAGTTCTAACGCCTTTGCCTAATTTGCAAATCCAGTTTCAGGCTTAAACCTGTGAAAATACTTGCCTTTGATACGTCGGCAAATATCTGCTCGACTTGCGTTTTTGACAGCAGTTCAGAAACTGTGCTTTCAGAAAGGCAAGCAGATATCGGTCGCAAGCATGCAGAGCACTTAATGGTTCAAATCGAGACTTGTCTAGATGAAGCAGGTCTAGATTATTCAGCACTTGATCGCATCGGGATCACTACAGGTCCGGGAAGTTTCACAGGTGTTCGGGTGGGTGTTGCTGTTGCGAAGGGTTTGGCTTTAAGTCTTAAAAAGCCATCGATTGGAATTTCTGCATTGGATGCTTGTGCGCATGCGATGGTCTCAGAAACGGGTATAAATCCTGAAATACTTCTAACCTTGCTGGATGCGCGACGTGGGGAAGTATACTATCATAATCCGCTTTTAGGATCAGGGCTTGCCAGTTACGATAAGCTTGCAGAGATACTTCCCAAGCAGATTACGCAGGTTTGTGGCTCTGGAAGTGAGCTTTTTCTAAATGCAACAAAACAGCAGCTAAAGCTCGCTAACAAATGGACTTCACCGCCGATTGGAACGGTTGCGAAATTGGCCGCACAACGCAATCAGGTTGATTGCCCAGCTGATCCGCTATATTTCCGTTCAGCAGACGCAAAACCGCAATCCGGATTTGCGTTGACAAGGGCAGATAACAACCAGGCAGGATAGCAACAACATGCAACTTCGAAATAGAAAACGCATGTTTATCGAAGAGGCAGAACCCTCGGATATTTCATCTGTATCCCAAATTCATATCAAGAGTTTCAAACGGGGTTGGAGTGACGGAGAATTTGAACGTTTTCTGGTGCAGGATCATTACTGGTGCATGGTCGCACGGCAGCCGCGTTTAGTCCGGAAGAAAATTACCGGGTTCATTCTGGTAAAGCAGATTGCCAATGAGGCAGAAATAATTACGGTTGCTACGCTTCCAAATTCAAGGCGCCGGGGTATTGGAGAACAGATATTGTCCGAGACCATTCGAAGACTAAAGGCAGATCGTGTGCACTCTCTGTTGCTGGATGTTGAGGAAACCAACACTGGCGCCATTGGTCTTTATCGAAAGTTCGGATTTGAGGAAATTAACCGGCGGGAAAGTTACTACAGTTCTAGCGATGAGGAGGCGGTCAAGAATGCAGCAATTGTTATGCGTCTTGATCTCCTGAACTAAACAGGCTTCTTTGAGCATATGACAGGAAAGCTCCGCATCATTTATTTAGCAATGGTAATTACGCCGGTCACAATGGTATTGGCGCCGCTGCAATATCTGCTTGTGCGTTTTGCTGCGAATTATTCCGGTAAAATTCCAATGCTTTGGCATCGTATGATCCTCCACCTTGCCGGTGTCAAAGTGAAAGTCCAGGGGGAAGTAGCACGCGAAACCCCTTTGATGATTGTTTCAAATCATATTTCCTGGCTCGATATTATTGTGCTCGGCAGTGTCGCTGAACTAAGTTTTATTTCAAAACATGAAGTTGACGAATTGCCCGGCGCAAATTGGCTTGCGCGTCTGCAACGTACGGTTTTTATTGTGCGTGATAAACGCCGGGAAGCTGGCAAGCAGGCCCGGGAAATCACAGACAGACTACTAGCAGGCGATACTATGGTTCTGTTTGCAGAAGGAACTACGGGGGATGGTCATCATGTTATGGATTTTAAATCTGCCCTGTTTGGCGCTGCACAATATGCAGTTGAAGAAAGCAAACAAGATCAGGTTTATATCCAACCCGTTGCGCTTGCCTATACCGGTTTGCACGGCATTACGATGGCCCGGCATGAACGTATTAATGCGGCATGGACCGGTGATATGGATCTTGGACCCCATGTTTCCCGGTTTTTGAAACGCTCTGGCTGGCAAGTAACGGTCACTATTGGCGATCCGATTGGCTTTGACGGCAGTAAAAAGCGGCGTGCTGTCGCCGGTGAAGTTCACGCAGAAGTGCGCAAGCTGTTTCATAGCAATTTAGGCAGGCAAGCAAATTGACCCTGCATTCTGATTCTTGCCGTGACGTATTTGTATGGTTTTCTTTTGCAGCCAAACCAGCTAGAAACCGCCCAAATGAGTGATGTGAATATTCAAACCGATCCAAACGATTGCAAAAAGGTTTTTGTAAAGACCTATGGCTGTCAGATGAACGTGTATGATTCTGCGCGTATTGAAGACGCGTTGGAGCAGGATGGCTACGTCCGCACACAGGATATAGAGGATGCAGATTTGGTACTCCTCAATACCTGCCATATTCGTGAAAAGGCGGCTGAAAAAGTATATTCAGAGATTGGTCGTATTCGTAAAGTCAAAGAAGCCCGCAAGGAAACAAACCGGCCTATGACACTGGGCGTTACCGGATGCGTCGCGCAAGCTGAAGGCGACGAAATTTTTGCAAGAGCACCTTCCGTTGATCTAGTTGCTGGTCCCCAAACCTATCACAGGATTGCAGATATTGCGCGCCGCGCAAGCAATGGCGAAAAGGTAATAGAAACCGAGTTCGAAATTGAGGAAAAGTTTGAGAAATTACCGCGTGCAACCGACAATCAGGTCCGGTCACGCGGCGTTACCTCGTTTCTTACGGTTCAGGAAGGGTGTGATAAATTCTGTACCTTCTGTGTTGTGCCTTATACCCGTGGTGCAGAAGTTTCGCGGTCAGCCCAACAAATCTGTGATGAAGCGCAGTCTTTGGTAAATGCCGGTGTTCGAGAAATTACCCTTTTGGGTCAAAACGTAAATGCGTGGCATGGCGAGGGAACTGACGGGCAAACCTGGAGTTTAGGTGAGCTGTTGCACAAATTGGCAACCATTCGCGGAATTGACAGGCTTCGCTATACTACAAGCCATCCGGTCGATATGGACGAAAGTCTGATTCAGGCCCATCGTGAACTGAATTGTTTGATGCCTTATCTGCATTTACCGGTGCAGGCGGGGTCAGATAAAATTCTAAAGGCAATGAACCGTCATCATACCGTCTCGCAATATCTGGATATCATTGATCGTATGCGTAAATCGCGGCCTGACATTGCAATTTCAGGCGATTTCATCGTTGGGTTTCCAGGCGAAACGGATGAAGATTTCAAGGATACTTTGAAGCTGATTGAATCGGTAAATTACGCCTCCGCTTTTTCTTTCAAATATTCACCGCGCCCGGGAACACCCGGTGCCGATATTAAAGAACAGGTTCCGGAGTCGGTAAAATCCGAGCGATTGCAACAATTACAGACCCTGCTCAGCAAACAGCAAGAAGCCTTTAATCAGAACTGTGTCGGCAAGACCATTGATATCTTGTTGGAAAAACCCGGTCGTAAACCTGGTCAGCTGATTGGTCGTTCACCCTGGTTACAATCCGTAATTGTCGATGACAATTTAGGAAAAATCGGTAATATTGTTTCTGTGAATGTCACCGCCGCCGCGCCCAATAGCCTTACGGCCAAAAGAGTTTAACAGGGGTAATTGTTGAGCAGCAAAACCGCAAAATCTGCTAAGAAAGCAGCTTCAAAGCCCAAAAATCAATCCCAGGGCAAAGACCAGATTGCCCTTGAATTCAATGACAATCAGCTTGCACCGCAACTCTTCGGACAGTTTGACCAGCATCTGGCAATGGTAGAGCAGCAACTACATGTTGAGGCTGTGACCAGAGGTAATCAGGTCCTTTTAACAGGCGATAGTACGACCATTCATCAGGCGCGCGTGGCGCTTGAGCATCTTTATTCTTGTTTACAAGCAGGCGACGAGATCAATACTGGCGATGTAGATGGTGCAATCCGCATGGCAGTTGCAGACAATCAGTTTAGTCTGCCGGACATGGAAAGCGCCGGCATGATGTCGATGGCAAAAATTGGCACACGGAAGAAAGTCATTCAGGCCCGCACGCCCAATCAAGACAAGTACATTCGTGCCCTGGACCGTGCAGAATTGTTATTTGGTGTCGGGCCGGCTGGAACCGGCAAGACCTATCTTGCAGTTGCCTATGCGGCTGCCCTGCTTGAACGCGGTGCGATTGATCGTATTATTCTTTCTCGACCGGCCGTTGAGGCGGGTGAACGACTGGGATTTTTACCCGGTGACATGAAAGAGAAAGTCGATCCCTATTTGCGCCCGCTTTATGATGCATTGTATGACATGATACCGGGAGAAATGGTCGAGCGCGCAATAACCTCAGGTGTCATAGAAATAGCACCATTAGCTTTTATGCGGGGCCGAACCCTTACAAACGCTGCGGTTATTCTCGATGAAGCTCAAAATACTACATCCATGCAGATGAAAATGTTTTTGACGCGGCTTGGCGAAAATTCCCGAATGATAGTAACTGGAGATCCCAGTCAGGTAGATTTGCCAAATGGCGTTAAATCTGGACTGGTCGAAGCGCTTGACCTTCTAAGGACAATTTCAGGTGTTTCCATTATCCGGTTCAAAGCAGAAGACGTTGTGAGGCACCGCCTTGTGGCGGAAATCGTGAGTGCTTACGACGAAGCTGGCAAGAAAAAATCAAAGGATTGATTGAGAAAATGCTTCCGCATATTGATATTGCTTATCAGGATGTTCCAACTGATCAGCGCAAGCAATTACGGTCGCTTATAGAGCGTGCCGTATCAATGGCGTGCACAAGCGCTTCGATTGAACTTCATGACAGACCGGAATTGAGCATTCTGTTAGCGAATGATAAAGTGTTGAAAGAGCTCAATAATCACTGGCGCCACAAGGATAAACCAACCAACGTACTCTCCTTTCCTGCTAAAGAGATTTCGACTGGAGATATTGCCGGGCCTTTGTTGGGTGATATTGCGATTTCCGTTGAGACTGCAAAAAATGAAGCAGAGCTTGAAAACAAGCATTTCGAAGACCATTTCATCCATTTAGTAGTGCATGGCTTTTTGCACTTGTTCGGCTATGATCATAACAGTGATGACGAAGCGAAAATAATGGAAAATCTGGAAACCGGAATCCTTGCAGAACTTGGTATTTCTGATCCCTATTCCCTGGAAATACCTCAGTGAGTGCACAACCCGCACAGACGCCCGAGCAGGAAGAACAGCCGGAAGCTTCGAGTAGTGGCGAGCTGCTTGAACCAATTTCAAGTGATCGCTCTCTGGTGCCCATTAAAACGGGTTGGTTTAATTCCGATTCAAATTCCTTGTTTGGCTGGTTAGCTGGCCTATTTACCCGCCGCCGTAACGGCTCGACAATGCGCGATGATCTTGCTGATGCGCTTTCTGACGAAGAAAGCACGGCACAAGGGTTTTCTCCAGAAGAACGGGCTATGCTCACTAGCATCCTTCGTATGGAGGACTTGCGCATCGAGGAATTGATGGTACCGCGTACGGACATTATTGCGGTTAGCCAGGATATCACGCTAGCAGAGCTTTTGAAAATATTTGAAGATTCCGGCCACTCCCGAATGCCGGTTTTTGATGATAATCTTGATGATCCGCGCGGTATGGTTCATATTCGCGATGTGGTTGCACATTTGACCAAGGCTGCAACGCTGCCCCGCGGTGAAGCATCCAAGCGTCGAAAGAAGCCACCAGCAAATCTGGATTTTAAGAAGGTGGATCTTTCAAAGCCGATAGCTGGATTGAAATTGCTGCGTGAAGTAATGTTTGTTCCGCCATCGATGGGCGCGCGTGAATTAATGGCACGGATGCAGGCCGAAAGGGTACAGATTGCACTTGTCATCGACGAGTATGGTGGCACCGATGGATTGGTTACGCTTGAAGATATTGTAGAGGAAATCGTCGGAGACATTGAAGATGAGCACGATGATGAGCAAAGCCACATCAAAGAACAGGGTGATGGTACATTTCTATGCGATGCCAAGGCTGAGCTTGATGATATCCGGGCATTGATCGGTGAAGATTTTGCCTTTGGAGAGCATGAAGAAGACGTGGATACGATTGGTGGTCTGATTTTCGATATCCTCGGTCGGGTGCCGGTACGCGGTGAAGTGATAGTAAATAACGGATTTGAGTTCCGGGTCGTGGAAGCCGATCCCAGACGTATTCGTCGAGTAGAATTGGTTCGCTCAAGCAGAAGGCGTTCCAAGCCTCAAACAGTGCAGGCAGCAACGTCTTAGAATAATCTTGCCGTAAATCAATTGTTCATCAAAGCGACATGCGATTTCAATTCGTTTAGAAACACTTTAGATTCCAACGAGCATTTGGTGGCGATTCGTCCGGTAACAATTGGGGTAAGATCATTCGTTTCTTGACGGAAAAAATCGAGCAGTTTGAAGGGTGGCTGATCCTTCTGTCCGGTTGGCACAGGCACTTTGGCGCATTGTTTGCAGGCGCTCTAACTGCGCTTGCAATGCCGCCGTTTGATCTGTTCTTTTTGCCCGCATTCACATTTCCGGTACTGATATGGTTGATGGATGGCGCGGCCAGTGAACCAGACAATGGATTGCTGACAAAACTAGGCCACGGGTTTCTACCCGGGTTCTTCTTTGGGTTTGGTTACTTTTTGGCAGGCCTCTGGTGGATCGGAAACGCGCTTCTGGTTGAAGCTGAAAGCTTTGCCTGGGCCTGGCCCTTGGCTGTCATTGCGCTTCCGGCAGTCCTTGCCATCTTTTGGGGCATTGCCACGGCTTTAAGCCGTTTGTTCTGGAATGGAGAGTTACGTCGACTTTTCATTTTGGCAGCATTTTTATGTCTGGCTGAGTATTGCCGGAGCATCGTCGCCACCGGTTTTCCTTGGAACACAATTAGCTATGCGGTTTATTTCCATCCGTTGGTCATGCAGTCCGCGTCCGTCATTGGCATTTATGGAATGACCGCTTTTGCAGTCTTAGTATATGCGCTGCCATCTGTAATTTTCAGCCATTCTTCCGGCACTGTAAACAAGCGTGCGCTAGTTGCCGTATTTGGCCTTGTACTGATTAGCGCCCATGTCGGATTTGGTGTAGCGCGATATTCTTTGCGGGAAACCGGCAATGTTGAAGAAGTCACATTGCGTTTGGTGCAACCTGCAATCGATCAGGCTGAGAAGTTTAATCGCGAGAAAGAATCAGAATTGTTCCAGCGCTATCTGGATTTATCCGTTTCAGAGGGGAAGAATGGTCAAAAACTTTCTGATGTTACCCATTTGATCTGGCCGGAATCTGCTTTCCCGTTTCTTCTTACAGAGCGTCGTGATGCGCTTTCTGCAATTGGAGCAATGTTGCCCCCAGGCGTCAGTTTAATCACCGGTGCAGCAAGAGCAGAACAGGCAACGATATCCGGCCCTGAAAGTCTGGTATTCAATTCGATTTATGTCATCAATGATGAAGGCATAATCGTGTCTGCTGCTGACAAAGTGCATCTCGTTCCTTTTGGAGAATACTTACCCTTTCAAGAAACACTTGAGGCACTTGGTATTGAGCAATTGACCAAAATGCAGGGCGGTTTTGAACCGGGAAGCGCACGCAAGTTGCTGGAGACTGGAATAGGGCCATCTTTTCTGCCGCTGATTTGTTACGAGATTATTTTTTCAGGGAGTATTTGGGGAGATGGTGAAAAACCCGGCTGGATACTCAATCTTACAAATGATGCCTGGTTTGGTTACACACCTGGACCGTTTCAACATCTTCGCCAAGCGGTATTGCGTGGTGTTGAAGAGGGGGTGCCGGTCGTGCGGGTCGCAAACTCTGGAATATCCGGCATATTCACCGCCTATGGAGAAACGCAGGAAAGTCTTGCACTTTCCCAGATGGGTATCGTTGACGGCAATCTACCAATAGCCGTGCCGGGTGAGACAATTTTCAGGCAATATGGAAACACAATTTTCTGGGCTGTTTTTCTGATCTTTTTTGTCGTTGGTGTCAGTCCAGTCCAAAGAAAAGACTGATGCTCAAGAGGCTCTTGAGTTTTCTGTTGATAAAGAAAATCCCTCAATTTATCTTTATCAGGTCTATTTGATTGAACTTGAGTGATGTAACGAATACCGCTACGATTCGCTCAGGCAATATGACGAATGCTTCGGTCCGCAATTTAGGTGTCAGTTAGCAGGGATACCAACCAAATTTGCAAGCAGGGACCAGAGACGGGTGGGAAAATTTGGAAAAGAACCAGCAACCGGATCCGGTTGATGTTTATGTTGGCGGGCGCGTTAAGCAAATTCGCACCAGGCTTGGTATCAGTCAGGAAAAGTTGGGTGAGTACCTTGGTGTAACATTTCAGCAGATACAAAAGTATGAGAAAGGTTCAAACCGCATTAGTGCGAGCCGCCTGTATCAAATCGGTGCAATGCTGAATACGGAAATACAGTTTTTCTTTCCTCCGCTGTTGAAAAACCGGGAATTTTCAAATGAAGGTTTTTCTGAGCCAAACGAATCCGAGTTTGAGCTGAAAGCAAAACCAACAGCTGATACCGCTGACCTTTTGGAGGCATTTTCGCGCTTGCAAAATAACAATGTTCGCAAGCATATCCTGGAACTGGTTGTACAACTGGCTGGTGATGGTGCGCAAAAAGATCCCGCCAGTTGAGACTTTAGAAGCGCGATCCAACAATTAATTTTGACCCTATGACCGATTCTTCTTGACCTTTGACGCCAAGACGACAATAAACGCGCGGTCTAGAAAACACATAAAGATAACTACATATCCTTATCACCCGGAGCAGGTCATGGCGCGTCAAAATTATTTTTTCACCAGTGAGTCAGTATCAGAAGGACATCCTGATAAAGTGTGCGACCGTATATCTGATGAAATTGTTGATCTTATTTACAAAGAAGCAATTAAAACAGGCGTTGATCCCTGGACCGTCAGGGTTGCTGCGGAAACCCTAACCACAACAAACCGTGTTGTAATCGCCGGTGAGGTTCGGGTCCCTGAAACCCTGTTTAAGAAAGACAAAGCCGGTAATGTGGTAAAGGATATTGCAGGCAATCCACAAATCGCGCCAGGTCGCTTTAGATCAGCCGCACGCCGTGCGATCCGGGATATTGGTTACGAACAAGACGGTTTCCATTGGAAGAACTGTAAAGTCGACGTCCTATTGCATGCCCAGTCTGCTGATATTGCACAGGGTGTTGACAATGCTGCTGACAAACAAGGTGAAGAAGGCGCTGGCGACCAGGGAATTATGTTTGGCTATGCTTGCACAGAGACCCCCGATCTTATGCCTGCACCAATTTATTACAGCCACAAAATTCTTGAACTTATGGCTGCAGCTCGCAAATCAGGTAATGGTGATGCTGGAAAACTGGGACCAGATGCGAAATCACAGATTACCATTCGCTATGAAGACGGTTCTCCAAAAGAGGTGACCGGTATTGTTGTCTCGACCCAGCATCTTGATGGTTCTTGGGATTCCAAGAAAGTGCGTCAGGTAGTTGAACCCTACATTCTTGAAGCGCTGGATGGTTTGCCAATCTCGGCTGATTGCGATTGGTATATCAATCCAACCGGTAAGTTCGTTATTGGTGGGCCGGACGGGGACGCAGGCCTTACAGGTCGTAAGATCATCGTCGATACCTATGGTGGGGCTGCCCCCCATGGTGGTGGCGCATTCTCTGGCAAGGATACAACCAAGGTTGACCGATCCGCTGCTTACGCCGCGCGTTATATTGCTAAAAATATTGTCGCTGCAAAGCTGGCGGACCGTTGTACGATCCAGCTGTCTTACGCAATCGGGGTTGCACAACCACTTTCAATTTATGTGGACACCCATGGTACTGGTAAAGTTCATGAAACAGTGCTTGAAGATGCAATCCGTACTGTTATGGATCTGTCGCCAAGTGGCATTCGTGAGCAATTAAATCTGAACCGCCCAATCTACGCTCAAACTGCCGCTTATGGTCATTTTGGTCGTAAATCAAATCGCAAAGGCGGATTTAGCTGGGAAAAAACTGATCTTACAAAAGCACTTAAGGAAGCGGTTAAAGCCGCAGCTTAATGGTTGTTTGAATGTGCGCTGATAGGGCGTATCGAAGATCAGAAGCATTTTTCGGGCGCAGAAAAATCAAGGCGTTGTACAAGCGGCAGGAAGGGTTATTTTCAACTCTCCTGCCAAAGCTTGTTATTGATGTTACCGAGCCTAATCTGGATCCAGTAAATCGGTTGTTTCCGAACAAGTCTGCCTATGTCAGTTTGGAAATCGGATTTGGTGCCGGTGAACACTTACTTCATCAGTCTGTAACCTACCCAGATCGCGGGTTTATTGGTGTTGAACCATTTGTGAACTCCATGGCCAAGGCTCTATCCGAGGTTGAACGCAAGGAAATTGACAACATTCGCCTCTACAATGAAGATGCAGTCGAACTACTGGACTGGCTTCAACCGGATTGCCTGGACCGCATTGACATTCTCTACCCTGATCCCTGGCCAAAAAAACGTCATTGGAAACGGCGATTTATCAATCAGCCCAATCTTCATCGGTTCGCAAAAGTTTTGAAACCGGGTGGTTATGTCAATTTTGCTTGTGACATTACATCCTATGTAAACTGGACATTGCAGCACTTCCATAAGCATGCCGCATTCTGCTGGACAGCACAGACGCCAATGGACTGGCAAAACCCTTTTGAAAACTGGGTTCAGACCCGATATGAGTCAAAGGCAATCCGAGAGGGGCGAAAGTCTGCCTATCTCAGCTTTCAAAAAATCGGCTAGTTCAACACACTGGGCGATGAAATATCGCCAGGACTAAGTTTGCAAAAGCAATGCTATCAAAGATTATGCTGGTTAATTTTCTTGCATTTCACCCGATCAAGGCGTATATGGCAGGAAATTCTCCGAAAATCGCGAGAGTGGGAGGCCCCGGGCACCCGCTCTTTTTTATTGGCTGAAACGGCTTGAACTGATCTGATGAGTAACGAGCGCATAATTATCGAAACCGGACTGGAAGCCCGCATTGCTTCCATCATTGAACCTGAGATCGAAGACTTGGGTTATCGGCTTGTGCGCGTAAAACTCTCGGGCCAGAACGGCATGACATTGCAAATTATGGCTGAGCGTGACGACGGAACAATGAATGTTGAAGCATGCGAGGCAGTCTCGCGCGCAGTTTCTCCGGTGCTTGATATCGAAGACCCAATTGACCGGGCCTATCATCTGGAAGTTTCTTCGCCGGGAATTGATCGGCCTTTGGTTCGACGCGATGATTTTGTGACTTGGACTGGCCATGTGGCTAAACTTGAGACTACCCAGCTGGTAAATGGTCGAAAGCGGTACAAGGGAATTATTCTTGGTACGGTTGGCGACGACATTACGTTTCGTCGCGAAGCGCCGGCCAAAGATGAAGATGCAGAGTTCGTAATCCCGATCCATGCGATTAAGGAAGCACGGCTGATCCTAACGGATGAGCTTATTCGGGAAGCATTAAAACGGGACAAGGCTCTGCGTGAAGCAAATGGAATTGAGGAACCGGAAGAAAATACTTCCGAAAATTGAGGATCGGCCGCCGAGCGGCATGGGATAAACAGGAGATAAACATGGCAGTCAGTGCAAATCGGCTTGAATTGTTGCAAATAGCAGATGCTGTGGCACGCGAGAAATCGATTGATAAGGAAATCGTTATTTCCGCAATGGCAAACGCAATCGAGAAAGCAGCTAAATCCCGCTATGGTCAGGAGACCAATGTCCATGTGCAGGTTGATTCAAAAACTGGCGATATAAATCTCAAACGCCTCTTGGAAGTCGTCGAGAATGTTGATGATTATACCACGCAAATCTCGATTGAACTTGCCCGCGACAAAGAGCCGAGTGTTGAACTTGGAGACTATATCTCTGAACCGCTTCCGCCAATGGATTTTGGCCGTATCGCAGCCCAATCCGCCAAGCAGGTAATTGTACAGCAGGTTCGTGATGCTGAACGTGATCGCCAGTTTGATGAATTTAAAGACCGCGTTGGTGAGATTTTGAACGGAACTGTCAAGCGTGTTGAGTACGGCAATGTTATCGTTGATCTGGGCCGTGGCGAAGCAATTATACGCAGGGATGAAACCATTCCACGTGAAAATTTCCGTTATGGTGATCGGGTCCGGGCTTATCTGTATGATGTGCGCCGTGAACAACGCGGGCCACAGGTATTTCTATCCCGTACCCACCCACAATACATGACCAAGCTTTTCACAATGGAAGTGCCGGAAATCTATGATGGCATAATAGAAATTAAATCAGTCGCACGTGATCCCGGTTCTCGCGCCAAGATTGCTGTGATTTCAAACGACTCTTCGATTGATCCGGTTGGCGCCTGTGTTGGTATGCGGGGTTCTCGTGTGCAGGCAGTTGTCGGAGAATTGCAGGGCGAGAAAATTGACATCATTCCATGGTCTCCAGATGCTGCGACATTCATCGTCAATGCATTGCAGCCAGCAGAAGTTGCAAAAGTTGTTTTGGACGAAGAAGCAGAACGTATCGAAATCGTTGTACCGGATGATCAGCTGTCTCTTGCAATTGGACGGCGTGGCCAAAACGTACGCCTGGCTTCTCAGCTTACGGGCTGGGATATCGATATCATGACTGAGGACGAAGAAAGCGAACGTCGTCAAACCGAATTTGAATCCAGTGCAAACGCATTCATGGAAGCGCTTAATGTTGATGAGATGGTAGGCCAGCTACTCGCATCCGAAGGGTTCTCTGCGGTAGAAGAGGTTGCCTATGTCGACATGCAGGAAATGGCTTCAATCGAAGGGTTTGACGAAGAAACTGCAGAAGAACTGCAAGCCCGTGCCCGTGAATTTATCGAACGACAGGAAACTGAGCTTGATGAGAAACGCCGGGAACTTGGTGTCGAAGATACTCTGCGAGAAATCGAGGGTCTTTCGAACTTGATGCTTGTCGCACTTGGGAAGGATGAGATCAAGACACTGGATGATTTTGCCGGCTGTGCTGCCGATGACCTAATCGGGTGGACCGAGCGCAAGGATGGCGAAACCAAGCGTTTCCCCGGTATTTTGGATGAGTTCAAAATTTCACGGGTTGAAGCCGAAGCAATGGTGATGCAGGCCCGCGTGAAAGCAGGCTGGGTCACAGAAGAAGAATTGGCTGCAATGAACGCTGAACCGGAAGCAGAATCTGAAGAGGAAGCGCAAGAGGAAGAAAAGAAAACCGGGCGTATTTTCTAGTCTCGGGGATTTATTTTTGTTGGATATGAACCCACGAACTTGCATCGTCACGCGGGAAGAAAAGACCCCTGATCAAATGATCCGGTTCGTGGTTGGTCCAGATGAAGAGGTGGTCCCTGATCTAAAGCATAAATTACCCGGACGTGGGGTCTGGGTAACTGCAAATCGGGCAATGATACTGGAAGCGGTAGAGAAGGGATTATTTGCCAGAGGGTTCAAACGTAAGGTAAAGGTGGAAAAGACCCTGCCTCTTATGGTACAAAACTTGCTGCGTATGAATGCATTGTCACTATTGTCGATGGCATGTAAGGCAGGAATTCTTGTTACCGGCCAGAAAAAAGTTGAAGAGCTGCTGAAACGCGGCAGAGCGAAGTTTATTATTCAGGCAGAAGATTCGACTGGAGATGGAAAACGTAAGTTGACACAAATGACCGAGGTAATGGAAGAAAACCAATGCGAATTGCTAGTCGCCTTCACCTCAGAGGAGCTTGATAAAGCGCTAGGCGGTGTAAATACCGTGCATATTGGCATGACAGCCAGTGGTTTGACAGACAAGATTAAGGGCGCAACAAGCCGATATCTTGCCTTTCACTCAAGTTAAGTTACGAAAAGAACGAATATTTCAATTATAGGGCTGGATTTTATAGGCACGAAAGTCCAAAAAGCCGCCAAGTAGGACGTTAAGGAAAAGTATGAGCGAGAACGAAGGCGAAAACAAAGCTGGATCAGGTAAACGCAAGACGTTAACACTGCGCGGCGGTGGGCTGTCTCAGGGAACTGTGCGGCAGAATTTTTCGCATGGCCGCACGAAATCAGTCGTGGTCGAAACCCGGAAACGTCGGATCAGCAAGCCTGGCGAGGCTCCGGCTAAGGTCGATTTAACGCCACCAGCCCAAGAGCCTGTAAAAGAAGTTGAAGAAAACGCGCCTGCTCCTGTTTCAGCAGAAGCTGCTGCTAATCTTTCTAAAAGCGAAGTCGAAGCAAGAACCCGTGCGCTTGAAGAGGCAAAGGTCCGCGACGTTGAGGAAGCCCAGCGACGTGAAGAAGAAGAGGCAAGACGCGCCGAAGATGAGGCACGTCGCAACCAGGAGCGTGAAGAAGCTGCCAAACTGAAGGCAGAAGAAGATGCACGCCTGGCAAAAGAACGCGAAAAGGCTGAACGCGAAAAGGCCGAACAAGAAAGCGCGGTTTCTGCAAATCCTGCCGAGGAAGTAGCCGTTGTTGCGCCCAAGCGGGATGATAGCAAACCCAAAGAGCTTAAGCCCTTTGAGCGCAAGAAACCTGAAGAACCGGCCAAACCGTCTCGCCCTAAAGGTGGCGATGATCGTCGGCGGACAAAATTGATCCTAACAAATGCACTTGAAGAGGACAGTGGTTCACGCGGCCCTTCTCTTGCTGCGATGCGACGGCGCCAGGAAAAGGCAAAACGGGCAGCCCAGCAACAATCTGGTCCACGGGAAAAAGTTGCACGTGAAGTTCAGCTGCCCGAGACAATTACCATCCAGGAACTTGCAAGCCGTATGTCTGAACGTTCCGTGGAAGTAATAAAGTATCTGATGCAGCAAGGTCAGATGATGAAGCCGGGTGACATTATCGACGCAGATACTGCCGAACTCATAGCAGAGGAATTTGGTCATACGGTTCGTCGTGTGTCTGATGCGGATATTGAAGAGGGCATTTTCGATTCACCTGATGAAGACAAGGATCTCGAATCCCGACCGCCAATCGTCACCATTATGGGTCACGTAGATCATGGCAAGACGTCGCTTCTGGATGCTATCCGCAAAGCAAATGTTGTCTCTGGTGAGGCTGGCGGCATTACACAGCACATCGGAGCCTATCAGGTCGAGCATGGCGGCCAGTTGATTTCGTTTATTGATACACCGGGCCATGAAGCGTTCACTTCCATGCGTGCTCGTGGCGCTCAGATTACGGACATTGCGATTCTCGTTGTTGCAGCCGACGACAGTGTCATGCCGCAAACAATTGAATCAATTAATCATGCCAAGGCTGCCGAAGTGCCAATTATTGTGGCAATCAACAAGGTTGACAAACCAGCAGCAGACCCCGCCAAGGTTAAGACCGAACTCTTGCAACATGAAATCTTTGTTGAAGATATGGTCGGTGAAATACAGGCCGTTGAAGTTTCCGCTATCAACGGTACTAATCTTGAAGGATTACTGGAAGCAATCACACTGCAGGCTGAATTGTTGGAGCTTAAAGCCAATCCAACACGCCCGGGTGAAGGCGTGGTTGTTGAAGCGCAGCTAGACAAAGGCCGTGGGCCGGTTGCCACTGTGCTGATCAATCGTGGTACCTTGCGCACTGGTGACATTGTCATTGCGGGCGATGAATGGGGCAAAGTACGCGCTCTGATCAACGATAAGGGCGAGCAGCTTTCTGAAGCACCACCATCTATGCCGATTGAGGTTTTGGGCCTCAATGGTACACCGGGTGCAGGCGATCGTCTGGGGGTGGTAGAAAATGAAGCGCGTGCGCGCGAAATTTCTGAATACCGCCAGCGTTTGACACGGGAAAAAGCTGTTGCCCGTCAGGCTGGTTCTCGCGGATCGTTGGAACAGATGATGACCCAGCTTCAGACAACCGATGTCAAAGAAGCTGCAATGGTAATCAAAGCAGATGTTCAAGGTTCGGTGGAAGCAATTTCGCAATCATTGCAGAAATTGAATACAGACGAAGTGGAAGCACGGATTGTTCATTCAGGTGTTGGAGCGATTACAGAATCTGATGTTGCTCTGGCTGCTGCTTCTAATGCACCAATTCTGGCATTTAACGTGCGAGCAAATAAACAGGCACGTGAAGCAGCAGAGGCTGAAGGCATCGAAATCCGCTACTACTCGATCATCTATGATCTGGTCGATGATATCAAAGCGGTTATGTCTGGTCTTCTCGCACCCGAACGTCGTGAAACATTCCTCGGCTACGCAGAAATACTCGAAGTCTTTAATGTCTCGAAAGTTGGCAAGGTTGCCGGTTGTCGTGTCACTGAAGGCAAGGTTGAGCGTGGTTCAGGCGTGCGTTTGCTGCGTGACAATGTCGTTATCCATGAAGGTATGCTTTCAACGCTTAAGCGCTTTAAAGATGAGGTCGCAGAGGTGCCCGGTGGTCAGGAATGCGGTATGGCATTTGAGAACTACCAGGATATCCGACAGGGTGACGTCATCGAATGTTTCCGCGTCGAGCATGTGGAACGCTCGCTTTAAGAATAATACAGATTTCTGCGTTTCAACGGTCCAATTCCGTTGGGGTGAAGGGTTATAAATGTCCAAATTTTCTTCAAAAGGTCCGTCGCAACGGCAATTGCGGGTTGGTGAATTGGTGCGTCATTCACTGACGCAACTTTTGCAGCGTCGCGAAGTACAGGACGATGCGCTGGAAAACACCATCGTTTCTGTTTCAGAAGTCTCTATGTCTCCAGACTTGAAAATAGCAACTGCCTATATTGCGCCTCTTGGTGGCGGTGATACTCAGAAAATCATCAAGGCGCTGGCAGCTAATGCCAAATTTATTCGCGGTCGCTTAGCACCTCAACTCAATCAAATGAAATACATGCCTGATTTCCGGTTTCGCGAAGATACAAGTTTTGATAATTATTCCCGTATTGATGCGCTGCTTCAGTCGGACAAGGTTAGACAGGACCTCGACAAAGAATGAGTAGGCAGCGAAAGAAAAAGGGTCGGCCAATTTCAGGGTGGGTGATTTTGGACAAGCCGGTCGGGATTGGTTCAACTCAATGTGTCGGCAAAATCAAGTGGCTTTATCAGGCTGCAAAAGCCGGTCACGCGGGAACGCTTGATCCGCTTGCCTCTGGAATGTTGCCGCTGGCATTAGGCGAAGCGACCCGAACCGTGCCTTACGTTATGGATGGCAGCAAGACCTATCGATTCACGGTAAGCTGGGGCATCGAAACCGGAACGGATGATTTGGAAGGGGAGGCTATGGCCACTTCACAGAACCGTCCGAGTAAACAGGACGTGCTTGCTATCCTTGCTGATTACACCGGTGAGATTAATCAAGTTCCGCCGAAATACTCAGCTGTAAAGATTGATGGCGAACGGGCTTATAAATTAGCGCGTGAAGGCGAACACGTAGAGATTAAACCACGCACGGTCACCATCGAAAGCCTCACATTGATCTCCCATGAAGCTGATCACTCCGTTTTTGAAACCCGTTGCGGTAAGGGTACCTATGTGCGCTCACTGGCCCGCGATATGGGACGCGATCTGGAATGCTTTGGCCACATTAGTGAATTGCGTCGCACATGCGTGGGATCTTTCCAGGAAGAAGATATGATAACGATTGATCATCTTTTAAAACTGGAAGGTGAACTTGAAGCGCTGGACGGCGAATTATTTACTACTGGCACTGCGCTGGAAGACTTGATTGAGGTGCCCGTAAACCGTGAGCAGGCGCACAGATTGCGTCTCGGCAATTCAATTGTTCTGCGTGGTCGCGATGCGATTGTAGAGACTGACGAAGCTTTCGCAGCCATCGGTGATGAGCTGGTCGCAATCGGCGAAGTTGCCAAGGGACAGTTTCGCCCGAAACGCGTATTTAAACATTCATTTGCGTAATTAAGCTCAAGCTCTAAATGCTTTGGCTTGGAGCTAATAAATCACTGGTATTTTCTCTCAGTTTCGCTTATAGAGCGGCTAGACGGGTCATTTGGCGAATAGCTACAGACCCGTTTGCTGTATCTAGGCCCTGGCTGGACGACATCTTGGCTATGGGCGACAAAAACTCCAGGCAGGTCACAGACTTGCAATAGAAAGGAAATACGATGTCGATTTCGCAAGAACGTAAAGACGAACTCGTCAAAGAATACGCGACCAAAGAAGGCGATACCGGTTCTCCGGAAGTGCAGGTTGCAGTATTGACTGAGCGTATCAAAAATCTGACCGAGCATTTTAAAGATCACAAAAAGGATAATCATTCTCGTCGTGGCCTATTGAAAATGGTCTCTCAACGGCGTCGATTGCTGGATTATGTCAAGGCCAAGAACGAAGAGCGTTACAAAGGCCTGATCTCCCGTCTCGGCATTCGCCGCTAACAGACTTCCGGCGCGGTTTTCCGCGCCGTTTTCGTTTTTGCTGTCTACCCCTGTCTGTGCAGCAGAAACTTTGAAACCGGCGCCTTTTGGGGGGCAGGATTGCAAGTGACCGTCATAGAATGGTTTCTCGTTGTCTTGCCCTTGTTGGTGTCAGCACAGACAGGCAAACGCATTACCGGCCACGCTAGATGCGCGTGATTGAGTAGTGATACCTACAAGGACAAAAGATGTTTGATCATCATATCGTAGAACTTGATTGGGGCGGGCGTCCGCTAACAATCGAAACCGGCAAAGTTGCCCGCCAGGCAGATGCCTGTGTCTTGGCAACATACGGCGAAACAACAGTCATGTGTGCAGTTGTTTCTGACAAGAACCCAAAGCCGGGAATGGATTTCTTTCCACTAACTGTAAACTATATCGAAAAAGCTTATGCGGCTGGTAAAATTCCAGGTGGCTATTTTAAACGTGAAGCAAGACCCAGTGAAAATGAAACGCTGGTTTCCCGTCTGATTGACCGGCCTATTCGCCCGCTATTTGCAGAGGGCTATAAATGCGACACACAGGTCACCTGTATGGTGATCAGCCATGATCTGGAAAACAACCCGGATATCGTTGCATTGGTTGCGACTTCTGCGGCACTTGCTCTTTCCGGCGTACCCTTCCAGGGACCTATTGGCGGCGCCCGTATTGGCCTGATCGATGGGGAATACGTGCTTAATCCAAACATTGATGAGATGGATGAATCTGATCTTGATCTTATCGTTGCCGGTACCAATGATGCCGTTTTGATGGTTGAATCTGAAGCTAATGTTCTATCCGAGGAAGTCATGCTTGGCGCTGTCATGTTCGGTCATGAAGAATTCCAGCCTGTGATTGATGCAGTTGCTAAACTGGCAGAAAAAGCGGCTAAAGATATGCGCGAACATATTGTGCCGGATCATTCAGAATTGCAGGAAAAAGTAACTGCTCTTGTGGGTGGCGATATTGAAGCTGCTTACACGATTTCGGACAAGCAGGAGCGTTATAACGCGTTGGATGCAGCCAAGGCCAAAGCCAAGGAAGAATTCCTTGCTGAAGACGCAACATCTGATGAAGCAAATATTCTTGGTGATGTGCTGAAATCTGTTCAGGCAAATGTCGTTCGCGGTTCAATCATCAAGACCAGTAAGCGGATTGATGGGCGTGACCTTTCAACGGTTCGTCCAATTGTTTCTGAAGTTGGCCTTCTGCCACGTACCCATGGTTCTGCGTTGTTTACCCGTGGTGAGACCCAGGCGCTTGTTGTTGCTACACTTGGCACCTCGGATGATGAGCAGATGATTGATGCGCTGACAGGAACCTACAAAGAAAACTTCATGCTGCATTATAATTTCCCGCCATACTCTGTTGGTGAAACCGGTCGGATGGGCTTTACCGGCCGTCGTGAAATTGGCCACGGGAAACTTGCATGGCGTGCAATGCGTGCTGTTTTGCCAAGCCAGGAAGAATTCCCCTATACGTTGCGTGCGGTTTCAGAAATTACTGAATCTAATGGCTCTTCTTCCATGGCAACTGTTTGCGGTACATCGCTTGCATTCATGGATGCAGGCGTGCCGCTTAAAGCACCATGTGCCGGTATTGCCATGGGCTTGATCAAAGAGGGTGACGATTTTGCTGTCCTTTCTGATATTCTGGGCGATGAAGATCACCTTGGCGACATGGACTTCAAAGTTGCAGGTACTTCAGAAGGGATTACCTCTCTTCAAATGGATATCAAGATCACTGGTATTACCGAAGAGATCATGAAGGTTGCACTTGAACAAGCCAAGGGCGGCCGCGAGCACATCCTTGCTGAAATGAACAAAGCGCTCTCTGAATCTCGTGCTGAACTTGGTGAGTTTGCACCGCGCATTGAAAGCTTCTCAATCCCAACCGATAAAATTCGGGAAGTGATTGGTTCTGGCGGTAAGGTAATTCGTGAAATCGTCGAGAAAACCGGCGCAAAAGTTTCCATCGAGGATGATGGTATCGTTAAAGTTGCTTCAAACACCGCAAAGGAAATTGAAGCAGCTGTTAAATGGATCCGTTCAATCACGGATGATCCGGAAGTTGGCGAAATCTACGAAGGTACCGTTGTTAAATGCGTCGATTTTGGCGCGTTTGTGAACTTCTTTGGTTCCCGCGATGGTCTTGTCCACATTTCTCAACTTGCCAATGAGCGCGTCGGTAAAACGACTGATGTTGTAAAAGAAGGTGAGAAGGTCTGGGTCAAATTGATGGGCTTTGATGATCGCGGCAAGGTTCGCCTGTCCATGAAAGTGGTTGATCAGGAAACCGGCAAGGAAATCGTCAAGGAAGAAAAGCCAAAGGATGACGACGACAGCGATGATGATTGATCATCACAGAAATTAAGCAGTAAAGGCCGGTTCGTTCCGGCCTTTTTTGTTTCTGCGTCAGGATTTAATCCGGCTGGATAATGCTGTATCAGAAAGTATGAATTTCGCTATTAGAATTGGCCTGTTGATTGTTTTTGGTGCTGTGATAACAGCCTGCCAATCTCTGTCGAATGAAGAATGCGCTGTGGCTGATTGGCGAATTATCGGGGAAAAGGATGGCGCGGCCGGTTTTACGCCAGAAGAGCGGTATTCCGATCATGTGAAATCCTGCGAGCGTGCAGATATTGTTCCCGACGAGACGCTGTGGAGTGCAGGCTATCAGATAGGATTGAAACGGTTTTGCACACCTTTTAGTGGCATTAAGCACGGCAGAGCAGGAAAGCCGTACGAAAACCAATGTCCGCCACTGCTCGATTTCAATTTTAGTCAGGGCTATGATTTGGGATTGAAAGAAAATCGTAAACGCGATGAAATCAGGGATTTAGAAGCCAGTCTCCGCGTTGAGGAAAACTCAATCTCCAACATCCAGGAAAAAATGTTTGCTGGTGAAATAGAGCAGGCAGAAGGCAAACGGAGAATCAAGGTTAAACAAATCCAGATAAATCAGATGAACCAGGAGATAGGCGGCAAGGGAGTTGAGCTTGTTCAGATACAACAGGAAATTACAGATTTCAGAATTGAGCAGGCTGGCCTTGCTAATACAGTTGCAAACTAAAGTTTCGGGATCTTGGTGATTTGAAGAAAAATGCCCTTAACGCTGCAAGCCTTGCAATCGCCGACTGGACTGAGCGCGACTGGCAGCGCGTTTGCTTTCTAAATGCTGAACCGCTTCCCGATCTTGATTCCCATTTGAAAGAAAAACTGATCTGTGAGCAGGGCAATAGACCCTCTTTCCTTGCTTTGGAAAAACTAGGTTACAACGCAATCCCTATCATCGAGAGTGAAGAAAGGTTCAGCGCATCACTGGTTCTGGCAGGGCGTAATCGCAAAGTTAATGAAGCTAATCTTTCGCGAACCTGGAACATGACAAAACCGGGCGGCTTGGTCGTTGTTGCAGGTGGCAAAACTGAAGGTATTGCTTCATTGCGAAAGACAGCGTCAGGAAAAACGCAGATAGCCGAAAGCTTCTCGAAGTTTCATTCGGTCGTCTTCACGCTGCAAAGGAATAATGTTGCCTTAGACATACCAGACCTGAGTCGTAGAATAGACGGCTATGATGTCTCTGCAGGCATGTTTTCGGCCGATGGACCAGACAAAGGCTCCGTTCTGCTTACGCAATATTTCAATGAGCGGATAAAGGGGAGGGTTGCAGATCTGGGATCGGGTTGGGGTTATCTTTCGGCAGAACTTTTGAAGTGCAGCTCAGAAGTAGAGGCTATAGATCTATTTGAAGCAGATTATCTGTCCCTATCAGCAGCACGCAAAAATCTGCAGGTTTCTGATCGCGAAACGACCTTTCAATGGTGTGATGTAACAACAGAGTTTCCAAAACGTCCTTACCATTGGGTGATCATGAACCCACCGTTTCATTCGGGTCGCGCAGCTGAACCGGAACTAGGACAGCGTTTTATTTCCACTGCTGCTTCCACATTGCCGAACGGCGGTAGATTGTTGATGGTTGCAAACCGCAACTTACCATATGAAGCGAACCTAAATCGCTTATTTAGATCGGTTCAGATTCTTGGTGAAGAGCAGGGATTTAAAGTATTTGAAGCTGTGAAATAAAAATCAGCTATCCATTTTGCGTAATTCATCCAACCGAGGCATTGAAACCGTCGAATAGCCTGAGTCTACAAAATGCACCTCGCCAGTAACACCGGATGAAAGGTCTGAAAGCAGATACGTCGCAGAGCCGCCGATTTCTTCAATATTGACCGTGCGACCAAGGGGCGAATTTCTACCCTGATAATTAAACATTGCCCTTGCATCTGCCACCCCAGCCCCAGCTAGGGTACGAACCGGTCCAGCAGATATTGCATTTACCCGAATCGATTGTGGCCCAAAATCCGTTGCTAAGTAGCGCACGCTTGCCTCTAGTGCAGCTTTTGCAACGCCCATAACATTATAATTAGGCATAACGCGGGATGCGCCACCATAGGTTAGGGTCAACATCGAGCCACCATCATTCATCAGGCGTGCTGCCCGCCTTGCAACCTCCGTAAAGGAAAAGCAGGAAACTACCATCGTGCGAGAAAAGTTTTCGCGCGTAGTGTCTGCATAAAGGCCCTTTAATTCATCGCGGTCTGAAAATGCAATCGCATGAACGATGAAATCAATAGAGCCCCAGTCTTTTTCCAGAACGCTGAAAACCCCATCGACAGTTTCGATTTGTTCAACATCGCAGGGGAGCAAAAATTTTGCTCCGACTTTTTCTGCAAGCGGTTTTACACGCTTACCAAACGCTTCACCCTGATAGGTAAACGCAAGTTCAGCACCTTCCTCATGGAGGCGTTTTGCTATTCCCCAGGCAATCGAATGGTTGTTTGCTACGCCCATAATCAGGCCGCGCTTACCCTTCATCAAGTCTCCCATAACCCGCCCCTAACCGTTGTAACGCTGCAGGGCGAGCGTAGCGTTCGTGCCACCAAAGCCAAAGGAATTTGAAATAATGGTATTTATTTCTACGTCATCTCTTCGTTCTGTCACAATATTCATGTCGGCAAATGCCGGATCAAGTTCTTCGATATGGGCACTTTTGCAAATAAAGCGGTTCTGCATCATCAACAGACTATAGATCGCTTCCTGAACACCGGTCGCACCAAGTGAGTGGCCGGTGAGAGACTTTGTTGCCGCGATTGGTGGAATGTCTGCGCCAAAAACCTCTCTTAGCGCCTCCATTTCCTTTTCATCACCGACCGGTGTTGAAGTGGCATGGGGATTAATATAGTCGATTGGGTTGTTGACAGTTTCAAGTGCCATTTTCATACAGCGAACTGCGCCTTCTCCTGACGGTGCAACCATGTCATGACCATCAGAGGTAGCACCATAGCCGATGATCTCTCCATAGATTTTTGCCCCGCGTGCCTTTGCGTGTTCCAACTCTTCTAAAACAAGTACGCCCGCACCTCCGGCAATTACAAAACCATCCCGTTTTGCATCATAAGCACGGGAAGCCGAGTGCGGTGTATCATTATACTTTGAAGACATTGCCCCCATTGCGTCGAAGAGATTTGACATGGACCAGTCCAGGTCTTCAGACCCACCGGCAAAAATCATATCCTGCTTGCCAAGCTGAATGGTCTCATAAGCATTGCCAATACAGTGATTGGATGTGGCACACGCTGAGGAAATCGAATAATTGACGCCCTTGATCTGGAACTGGGTGGCAAGCACTGCTGATGCGGTTGAACTCATTGCCTTTGGAACCGCAGTTGGCCCAATCCGCTTAGGGCCTTTTTCCCGAGTAGTGTCAGCTGCTTCAAAAATCACCCGCGTGGATGGCCCGCCAGATCCCATAATAATGCCAGTACGCGGATTGATGATATTGCTTTCCTCAAGCCCGGCATCATTAATGGCCTGTTCCATTGCGATATAGTTCCAAGCTGTTCCCTTTGCCATGAAACGTGCTGTACGCCGATCCAAAACCTCAAATGGGTCAAGGCTGGGTTCACCCTGCACCTGGCATCGGAAACCGTATTTTACATGATCTTCAGCTGTAGAAATGCCAGATTTGGCTTCACGCAGGGATGCAAGAACCTCTTGCGTGTTATTGCCAATCGAAGAGACGATTCCCATACCGGTGACGACAACGCGTTTCATATCTTCCGGTTCCTTTCCAACATCAAATGTAGAGGTGAGTTAAGTTGTGAGTAAGGCATCTTCCACAGTATTGACGACAATTAAGATGCTTTTTCTTTCGACAAACCAACTTTCAAATCACTTGCTGAGTAAATTTGTTCGCCGTCTGCCTTAAGCCAGCCATCGGCAATGCCTAGCACAAGCCGTCCGCGCATAACCCGTTTGAAATCCACCCCATATTCGACATGCTTGGTCTTTGGGGTAACCATGCCTTTGAATTTTACCTCACCGGTAGAAAGCGCCATGCCGTAGCCCGGTTCCCCAAGCCAGCCCAGATAAAAGCCGGTTAACTGCCAAAGGGCATCCAGACCAAGACAGCCGGGCATGATCTCATTGCCGATAAAATGGCACGGGAAGAACCAAGCGTCAGGCTTCACATCAAGTTCGGCGCGGATATAGCCTTTATCATTGGCGCCACCGGTCTCAGAAACGTCCGTAATACGATCAAACATCAACATTGGTGGCGCGGGCAATTGGGCATTCCCGGGGCCGAATAATTCGCCCCGCCCACATTGCAACAACTCATCATAGGTGAAACTGGATTTCTTATCGCTCATTCAAATACCGCTTTTCAACGTGACCAATTACAATTGCAAAGCTTTAGCACAGGTCCTCCCAAGCGCCAAAAGAGAATTTAGCTTTTCAAAGCATAGCTGTCCTGCATTTCCCGAAATAGGGATTTTTGTCTAATTTGTGAAAAATCCGTTGGCTTTCAGACAAAATTTTGCGCAATTTTCCTGATCAGAAGGAAAAAATGCGCCGAATCGCCATTGCGGTTTTTCAACGTTAAACCAATAGCTTTGCGCTGATCCAAGCAGGACTAAAAGATTTCGAATTTGCAGTTTCTCTGGCGCATCTTCAGGAAAGCGGTGCGTTTTTCGTGAACAAAAAAGGGCATAAGTTTCCAATTGCCGGAGTTATCAATGCCGCTTCAAAGCGCGGAGATGTAAATTTGATTCTGAGCCAGTGGGGTGCAGAATAGATGGCACCCCACGTTACGGATGAAGTGCTTGAAACTATTGGAGCAAAAATCTCGGAAGGAATTTACAGCTACAATGCCTCATTTTGGTGCTATTTACCGTCATTAGCACTAATTTTCGTGCAGATTTTGATCCGATATCTTCAATAGCGATCAATATGGCCGGCTCGTGAGCATTTCCTTGTAAACTTGATAATATTCGACAGACACCTGCGAAATGGCATCCATATTCATCTGAGTGGGTCGCTTTTTAACCAGAGGTAAAAAAATGGAAATAACCACAATTTTACCAAAGACAATGTGCCTATTGCAGCGACAAACCATTCTAATTATATTAGATTGAGATTGCAGGACAGAATTTAGCCATGAAACAGAACACGATTATAGTTGAAAGTATGTTGCGTCAGGCAAAGTTGCGGCCAACACGGCAGCGTATTGCTTTAGCAGAACTTTTATTTTCCAAAGGGGACCGTCACTTAGCGGCGGAAGACCTGTTCGAAGAAGCACGTCATTCTGGCGTCGAAGTTTCATTAGCTACAATCTACAACACGCTTCATCAGTTTACGGAAAATGGCTTGTTGCGGGCAATCTCGATTGATTCAAACAAAACTTATTTCGACACCAATACCAGCAATCATCATCACTTTTATCTCGAAGGTGAAAATGAAGTGGTGGATATGCCACAAGGCTATGTTTCAGTTGATAATCTTCCGGAGCCACCGGAAGGCATGGAAATCAGCCGTGTTGATGTGGTTGTGCGGGTCCGTAAACAAGGTAAACACCGCCATCTTTAAGCTATAATTCGGTATGCCGGCATCCAGTTTAGTGCCGTTCAGCCTTCTATCAATTCATCGGGGTAAACGCCCCAGATTGATTTTTTCTCCAGATAGCCATCCACATCACCGATTTGCATTTCACACCAGTCGTGCTGGCAGGATTTAACCTGACCCATTACGCCCGGTTCCACCCTTGCTAGCTTTGATGCCTCTTTAGTTGCGCTGGAGTAGAGAACGGCCATACCTTTTTCTTTGTCAGGTTCCCAAGGGTTTATGATTGCTGTTCTCCTGCCCGATAAGAGCGAATGCAGTATCCAGCCCTCGTTTCCTTCCGGGTCACGCACCTTGCGCCAGTTTTCATATTCTTGGATAACTTCCATAGGCAGCCCTTTTTTCACATAGAGCCATGCGATCTGAAATTCTGTACCTGGTCCAATCCGCATATTTACTTTTTCAGATTTCAGACTTACGAAACGTGGTAACGGTAAGCCGGATTGACCGTTTGTTGCTGATTGGGCCTGTACATTTTCTGTTATGATAATTGCAACCATGACCGCAGCAAGTGCAGTTCGGACGATGAAACGATATAGGTTAATCGAAAACACGTTCAGCCTCTTAATTATGGAAAGCTCATTTGCGTTGCAATAAAGGTCTGCTAAATAAATCGCAATACCCGTTTAGCAGTTGCAGGTTAAGAGTGCGTCAATGATCGTTGTGATCTAGAACTGGAAGAACTTCATGAGTGAAAAAAAGCCCGTCGTAATTATTACCCGAAAATTGCCCGATACGGTTGAAACTAGAATGCGCGAGCTTTTCAACACCAAGTTAAACTCAAATGATACTGCGTTTGACAGAGCTCAATTGGAAGAAGCAGTGAAAACTGCAGATGTGCTGGTTCCAACGGTTACAGATAACATCGACGCGGAACTGCTTGCAAAGGCAGGTGACCAGCTCAAGTTAATCGCAAATTTTGGTAATGGTGTAGACAATATTGACGTAGCAGCAGCCGGCAAGCGCGGTATTGTTGTTACAAACACGCCCAACGTGCTGAGCGAAGATACTGCGGACATGACCCTTGGATTGTTAATAGCTGTTTCAAGACGATTTGTTGAAGGGGCTCAGTCGATCAATCGCGGGCGCTGGGAAGGTTGGTCACCAACCTGGATGCTTGGAAATCGAATTTGGGGCAAGCGACTAGGGATTATTGGAATGGGCAGGATCGGAACGGCCGTTGCAAGACGCGCGCGTGCTTTTGGTCTTTCCATACACTACCATAATCGCAATCCCGTAGCGCCGATTACCGAACAGGAACTGGAAGCGACCTATTGGGATCAACTCGACGACATGCTGCCTCGGGTAGATTTTATATCGGTTAACTGCCCATCGACCCAGGCAACCTATCACCTATTGAACGAAGAGCGCCTCGCACTCCTTCAAAAAGATGCGATCATAATCAATACTGCCAGAGGTGAGATTATTAATGAGGAAGCACTAACTGTTGCAATCAAAAACGGGCGTCTTGGTGGTGCAGGTCTTGATGTGTTCAAACACGAGCCAGCCGTTAAATCAGATCTGATGGAACTGGTTAAAAAGGGCAAAGTGGTGCTGTTACCGCATATGGGATCAGCAACCCGTGAAGGTCGAAATGAAATGGGCGAGCGCGTTTTGATAAATATCCGCACCTGGGCCGATGGCCACCGCGCACCGGACCGAGTGCTGCCAAATATTTCATGAAGAAAATTCCCGCCCTTACCTTTGGTTCGGCTATGGTCGATACAATCGCAGTCCTTGCCTCAGACTCGATCGAGCACCTGTCCCTTTCCAATGCCCATCAGCAGTTCCTGTTGGTTGAACCTGGACGCAAGGTCGAGGCGCAGGCAATTACAACAGATATCGGTGGCGGTGCGCTCAATACAGCTGTGAGCCTCTCTCTATTGGGCTGTGCAGCAGCCCCGGTTGTTAAAACCGGAAATGATGCTTCCCGCGCCCATGTTCTGGAACATTGCAATAATTTTCAACTGGATGTTTCCTGTATATTGGAGGATGCGGCAGATTCCACGGGTTCTGCCGTCATGATTGCCTCGCATGACAAAAATGCAGCCATTTTTACCAATCGTGGATCCAATACCAGATTGATCAACAGTGATATTGAAGCATTGTCGTTCACCGATCTGGATCTAATCCATGCTGCACCTCTAAGTGGTGACTCAGCACTCATGCTTCCAACAATTGCTAAACTTGCGGAAGACCATGGTGCGTTCTTTTCAACTAATCCTGGAATAAGGCAAATCACGACCCGAACCAATTCGGTGTTTACTGCTGCAAAATCCATGTCCTTGATATCAATCAACTCATTGGAAGCAATTGCACTTATTCCAAGCCTATCGGCTCTTTCGGGTGATCTTGATTGGGGATGTCCAGACAAGGATGAACCGTGTCTTGACTCACAAGGTGGTA
Organism: Pseudomonadota bacterium; assembly: GCA_039814425.1. Lineage (GTDB taxonomy): Bacteria > Pseudomonadota > Alphaproteobacteria > Rhizobiales > Rhizobiaceae > JAALLB01. The sequence goes on along the minus strand of JBCCBE010000012.1, from coordinate 1,749 downwards.
AGATCGGGTTGCGAAAGTTCTGCGAAGCCTTGAGCGATCATGGACCAAAGAATGTGCTGGTTACATATGGCAGTGACGGCGCATATCTTTATTCTGATGGTGAACTCCATCATCAACCCATCATTTCGGCAAAGGTTGCTGGAACGGCAGGTGCTGGCGATTCTTTTGTATCAACTCTTGCATGGGCATTGCAGAGTAAGTACTCGCCACAGGACGCAATGTGTCTTGCTGCCTACAACGCATCTTCCGTTGTATCATTCGTAAATACTACGGATGGGCTTTTATCTAATGATGCGCTGATTGCCCGCGCCGGATTATAATTTTCCCGCCGCTTCCAGCATTTCCCAACCTTGCCGAACATATTCAGACTTAAATGAATGCCCGCCTGTGAAAGTACAGAAATTCAGGATTTCATCACTTTCGCCTAAATGGTTTTCGCAGCTCAGATCTTTGTCGCGCGTCGTGCTCTGGGATTTGTAACCACCATGCATCTTGTACATTTCAAGGACATTAAAAATATCGCCTTGTCTTGTATTGGCAATTTTTCTTCCCCTAAGCGGAACAATTCTGTCTTCGGTGCCATGAATATGAACGATGCTCGCAGGTTCGCTTTTGCAGGCTTCGGGTGTGGGCTCCCAAAAGGTGCCAGCAATTGGTATAAAGCCTGCAAACTTTTGACTTCGATGGCAGGCAAGGTTCCAGACCATCATGCCGCCTGCTGAAAACCCGGTCGCAACGAGGCGCGCGGGATCAATGGAAAACCGCGTAGTAACGTCCTCAATCAATGCATCAAAATAAGCAAATTCCGCCGCACCGGTTGATTGCACATTACTTGGGGTGCCTGGGATATCCCAATCGTCTCGGAGCGATTTCGTTGCAATCAACGCAATGCCCAATTGGTTTGCAAGTCTGGCCATGCTTTTGTTTTTCATCATGCCACTTGCACTGCCTCGGTACCCGTGAGACCAGACCAGAGCACCAATTTTCTCGGTAGAATTGTAATCTTCGGGCATTAAAATGCGATAATGTCGATCGCCTATCTGGCAATTGGTATCCACACCGCAGGCTTGAGCCGACCCTGTTGCAAGAATATAAATGACGACGCAACTGAAGAAAAATCGGACACCGGTCATAACTAATCCATTTGCGTTTATCGCTGAGAGGTTCATAACAGGTGTATATTGATTCGCATTTCAAATAAATGTGAGACGTAAATTCACGAAAGAGGGGAACTATCGTGGAAAAGAAAAGCAATACAACGCATGCTGCTAATGCGATGAAGAATCACAGTGGAGACAGGTCTGACCTTGCCAGAGACGTTTCAAATTCAACAGACTTGGACATTCAGTCTGGCCTTGAAGTGCAGTCAAAGAAATTTGACCAAAACTTCCCTTGTCCGATGTTTCGCACCTAGAATTCTTTTATAAACGTATTCCATGATTGAAAAATTTCAATCGACTTTTGATTAGAAGTTGAAACAATTAGCCCTAGACGCCCGTTGAACCGAAGCCAGACCCCCCACGCTCAGTTTGATTAGCAAGTTCAATTTCAACAATTTTGACTTGAGTAACCGGCGCTATAATCAATTGCGCAATTCGCATTCCCCGCTCAATCAGAAATTCTTCCCCGCTGTGATTGATCAGTAGAACCTGTACTTCACCACGATAGTCTGCATCTATGGTCCCTGGTGTGTTGAGGCAGGTGATGCCGTTTTTAAATGCAAGACCGGAACGTGGTCTAACTTGCCCT
>JBCCBE010000022.1:0-39882 GCA_039814425.1 Pseudomonadota bacterium | reverse complement strand
GCTTCATTCCCGGTCTGGTTGCGGCAGCAGCACCTGTACTTGATTGGCAGAATGAGGCAGAGCTGGCCATCACTTTAATTAGTTCTGATCCTTCCGCGATTTTACCTGAAGCAATGCAGGTGCAGAAACTATTAGAATTTACGAGAGAATTTTCTGCGTCTCGTGGCTGATTACGGTAATTTTAGCAGCATTTCGCGGCACAAACTCTACACTGCTCAAATATTCAGAGACTGGTTAGAATTAAACTAACAGCACCGAAAGAAGCCTTGTTGTCGAATATTGGGACTAGATTTCAAATGATTTAGTGCGAATGTGGGTGTCGCAGCAAGATTTCTGCCAATATCACGATCGAGGCACACCCGGGAACCATGTGCCATAGCTACCATCGTTCATTGTCCCAGTGAGCATGCCAACTATGTTTTTGTTGTCATCCTCATGGACCAGTATCGCGCCAGAATCTCCCGCAGAAGAAATAACCTTGTCGAGCTTTATTCCACCGACAAACAATGCTTGTAGACCACCAAAATTTAAATCCACGAAATAATCAAATGCTACGCTTTTGATCGTTGCGGTTCGAGCGCCATTGACACTACCATACATCACGATTTTGTCTTCTACTTTTGGAGCAATGGGCTGATTCACGGTGACCCCATCAATCTTCATGATATCTATATTCTCATCATTCAATGTAGCCCAGGCAAAATCATAGTAATTAGATACCGTTTCCCAAAAGGGATCCTGCCAATCTGGATGCTGTGCAGCCTGTTCTGGGGTTACGGTATTGATTGGGTAATATCCGCTCACGTAAGCGTATTGGTTGTCATACTGTGGGTAAAAAATCCAATTGTCGGTTGTACCGTTTTTGGTGGTTGCGTGATTGCAGCTGATCAGTGCTGGTGGACTGTTTAAGTCCGGAAAGCGCATTGTGACGCCCCAAGTTCCTTGCCCTCTTTCACTATTAAAGATTGCAGCCCCTCCTTCCGCACCAGGGCCGGTCTGGCAAATTGCCTTACCAGTTTCGATCACATCTGTTTCTACTTTTGTAGCTATTACATTGCTGGGATTGTTATCATCAATTATTTGGAATGTGACTGTTTTAGGAATCTGGAAGTCAATTGTTGTCAATTCACTGAGAGATCGCTTCTTTTCAACGCATATTACAAGAGACGGTTTGTTTGTTGTTTCTCCTGCTGTGATCTTGTTGCCCACATAAAGACCAACAATATTCGGCTTGAATAGCCATGTTCTGAAAGGGCCTCGGGCGGCGTTGAGCTGATCTATGGTAACCTTAGACATGAAAAATCCTCCATTAAACGGATTGAAATTTGCTCTTATCTGGGGGGCAGGTCGACAGCCCAACATATCCCAATTTCACCGTCGCCGAGTACTTGGTGGGAAAACCCAGATGGCATTTTAACTTGTTTAGTAAAATAAAACCCGACGCCCAATAAAACTGATTGTTGATATGCTGGGGCCAGTTCACGGGTGAGCTTGGTCAGATCCCCTTTGAGCCCATTATTCCCCGTGAAATTCTGCCAGTTTTCATAGGACTGACATTTCAATTCGACTACGACATCTGTCACAGTTTCAGACTGTCCATTGAGAAGGAAATCCGTATTTTTCCTCGGGTTTGCATAGACCGGCTGCTCTCTCAGTATATCATAGGTGCTATTCTGTCTGATGATGTAGTTGTAGATGCCGGCCTGTGCATAGCCTTCCCAACCTCCTTTTGACGGCCACATATTGGCAATATCGGTTTGGTTCAACCTTCCCCATTCTCCAGCATAATATACAAATTGATCATAAGTTAGTTCGGTCATAGACTTCTCCTGACATTTTCAAAATTGAAATTTCGATGGAAATCAGACGACGGCACCTGATCGTTTCCTAAGGAAGGGTGATTGTCGCGCTAGAGGCAACGAATATTGATTTTGGCTACCGCTTACTTTGTTGGCGCCTGCAAAACTAAACTTCAACATCGCAAGACTGCTGTCGTTTTGTGATGACGAGGCTCCGGCCTCGTTGGCAGATTATTCAGTATTCTACCGAAAGAACCGTGGTGCCGGTATTGCTCAGCGATACATAATAGCTGCTGCTTATGTCCACTTCACCTGACTGCAGCGGCTGCAGCGTTGATTGTGTTGGTTCGGTTGTATCGACAACTTTTCCGTTTCCGCGCCAGATCACCCAATAATCCCCGGCTTCAGAGCCAGATTGGTTTGTTACTGTTGCTGTTGAGCAACCCTGCGGCAATCGGATCGTACAGTCTGGATAAAGTGCAAAGGTGGTAGACATGGTATTTCCTCTCAATTCGCTCAAGTGATTGCGTTCATGCCGGGCATGAACCGGTGATTTTTCTGACCTTTGACGGACCAGGTTTCGAACGCTCCTAGGTTCATGGCTACGAGCGTCTCTTGTCCCTGAAAACCGGTTTCCTTGACGTCATCAGTGTTTGACGAGGTTACGTCAACAGAACCAGTAATATGCCCACCTTCTAGAGCGCTCAGTTCTTCTGCAGTTCCAGTAAGGGAAAACTTGCTGCTGTTGGATGGGGCACCAGTCATCAAATAGTCAGTGGCTGTGAATACTTCGTAGACAATCCTGTAGTTCCATGCATCGAAGTAAAGACTGATATCGTTTGAGAACCAACTGTTCTGGTTTTTATACAGAACTTCGTTCCATGCTCGTTCCAGAAAACTAAGGTCTGACCAACCCTGTGCGCTTACGTCGTCGCAAACCACCGAGAAACTGTTATCATCTTCGTACTCGTATTCTATTTTTGCGGAAACATCTCCTGTAGTTGGTAAAGTTTCCACTTCGGTGAGTTTTCCCTTTCCGTCTGCCACATAGTGATGTGTATCTTTCACGGTGCTTGAAAAATCGAAATTGGACAACTCATTGGTTAGGGTTTGAATAGGTGGCAATTCGATACCCCAAGTGGTGTCCAATGCAGCCCTAACCACGAACTGTCCGCTTGAATCCCAACACCCTACAGCGCCAGGCCGAATCCCCAACTGATCGGTAGGAAGAATGCCGGCAAGGCCGTTTCCCTTGTTGATCCACAGTTTATTGAAATCTTTTCCAAATGAGTGGCCCATTTTTGGTAGTCCTCCATTTTAAATAATTTAGTTTTTGGTTGATGACGACGGGCTAGTAGTGCCTTGAAACAGCCTGCCGAGTTGATTGACAGCATAGGGTGCAAACATCGCAGTCATCGCGAGAAAGTAATTTGAAATTTCGTCAATAATAGAGATTGAGCCAGTGCGATCGGTTGCCAGGGCTATTAATAAAAACAGTCCTAATCCAACAGAAAACGCTGATAGTATTATTGCTCCCATCAAGCCTGCGATTCGGCTGAAACTTGGCTTGTCTGATCCTGAATTGCCCTCAGACAAGACCTGAGTTATCACAGGAGTGTTGTCTGGATCGGTGTGCACATATGACAGTGCAGAGGTGATGAGCCGCAATCCCCAAACTAGTATAGCGATCATGCTTAAGGTCGGTATTAATATTGCCCAGTCAATATTCATAATAGCCCCATTTTGAAAGTCAGTTTGAGGCTAAGGTTCAATTATCTATACTTATAGACAAAAAATCCGAATAAAATATATTGATCATATCAATATTGAAGCGGCAAGAGGGAATAACCAGCGGAACAGGGAGAGAAGATGGATGTTATTCGGAAATTTGATTTAAATTTATTAGTGGTGTTCGAGGCGATTTATTCAACAGGAAATATAACGCAAGCAGCAAAAAAACTGGGATTGAGTCAGCCGACGATATCCAACGCATTGACCAGACTAAGAAACAGCTTCGATGACCCGTTGTTTTTAAGGAAAGGCCACGGAGTTATTCCTACTTCTAAGGCCAATCAACTGATTGGAGCGGTGCGCAGATCACTGCAAACCATTCGTTCTGAAGTTTCAGTGGAAAAAGAGTTCGATCCGGCAACAACAAAAAGAAACTTTCGCATCCTGATTCTCGATCAACTTGAACCGATCCTGGTCCCACCCATTGTCAAAGTGATCGAAAATTATAATTCGGTTACAATCGATGCTCTTCCGGTATCGACTACTCCTATTGCGGAAGACCTGTGCAATGGGAATATTGATATTGCATTGACGACTTACATCAGCGGACTTGATGAACTTCAATGTGAAACCATTGGCAGAGCAAATGTCGTTGTCGTGGCGCGCAAGGGACATCCGCGACTTGCTTCAGGTCTAACGCTGGAGAATTTTTGCCGGATTGGTCAAATCGCCTTGCCTTTAAAACTGCGTGTTCTGTCTCGGGTGGACGAGTTCCTCCGCCAAAATAAAATCGAACGTCATGTGGTTTACACCGTTTCCAAATTCTGGTCATTTCCCCATATCATATCATCGACCGACCTAATCGCCATAATGCCCGGTGATTTCGCTGCGATCGCTTCACGTTATTATCCGATAGAAATCTTCGATTTGCCTTTTGAGATGCCTGAGCAACAAATTTACATGTCATGGACTGACAATAACACCTCAGATTCGGGACATATTTGGTTGCGCGAACAATTTCTTAGGGCGTATCACAATAGTGATCTAACCGCTGCTAGCACCGCCATCTGAACCAAGATCCAGAAACACATTAACAGTTTTGATGACTTCCAGATTATTCGCGATAGCCGCAAGGGTTCGTTGGTTTAGAGCCAGCAAGGAGTTCAAATTTGTTTTCTGAATAGCCGTAACAAGTCGTAACCTGTGCCTTCGCAGGACAGGCAGGTTACCTGATATCATTTATAAAACCAGTAATTTAAAATGTTGAAAAACGATTCATGTGTAATGTCGACCCAAATCGCCGAATTGAAAAATACTTTCAGAAGAGACGATTGGAATTGGGACATACGCGCTGACATAACGTCCCGCTAAATCCAACCTACTTTCATCCTCACTAATTATTAATTCCCGGCGCCATTTGATTTGCACCTCATCTATGGTACTTCTAACTAGTTGAAATTTTGTACTTTTTGAGATCCATAGGGCTTTGAACAATTCTCCGCGTTATACGCTTGTCGTGCTAACGGCAATTTTTGCGGTCAACCACCTTGATCGACATATCTTGTCGATCACCCTCACCCAGATCGGCACAGAGTTTACGTTGAGCGATACCCAACTGGGGCTGCTATCGGGGCTTGTATTTGCACTTGTTTATGTGCTGTTCGGATTTCCCATTGCAAAACTGGCTGCGAGAGGAAACCGGCGTAACATTATCTCTGTAAGCATTGCGGTTTGGAGCAGCCTGACAGTAGCCCTGGCAGGGGCACAAAATTTTACCCACCTTTTGTTTGCCAGATTGGGCGTTGGAATTGGCGAGGCGGGAGCCGTCTCGCCAGCCCATTCAATGATCTCAGATTTATATCCAGAAAACCGGCGGACATCGGCAATGGCAACTTTTGTTGCTGGTGCCAATATTGGTGTCCTACTGGCCTTTTTGATTGGTGGCGTGGTCGGCCAAATGCTTGGCTGGCGATGGGCGTTTGTGATGGCAGGGATTCCTGGACTGATACTCGCTTTGATCCTTTGGAAGACAGTCAACGAACCCATTCGACAAAAATCACAACTTTATCGGGAGGAGAACCGATCCCTTTTTATTTCTACGCTGAAAGCAATCTGGGAGGATCGCGGTTTGTTTCATGCAATGGCGGGCATTTCCATAGTCGGCATAGTCACCTTTGGCGCGCTCGCTTGGAATCCTACTTTCATTATCCGTGCCCACGGCTTGACACAGGCACAAACTGGAATCTTTCTGGCCTTGACCATCGGTATTGGCGGTGGTTTCGGCACTTGGCTATCGGGAAAGTTGGCGGATCAATGGGGCCGCAAGAATCCTAAATGGCGCATTGGAATCGTGGTTGCAGTGATCTTGATTTCGAAACCATTTATTATTGTATTCCTTCTAGCAGATACCCGGGCGTTGGCGCTAGCTAGCTTTGTAGGAGCCGCGTTAATAGCCAGTGTGTTCTGGGGGCCGACTTTCGCCTTTCTCCACTCCCGGATTAAGCCGCATATGCGCCCAATGGCCTCTGCAATTTTTCTGTTTTGCTTTAATCTCATTGGCGTGGGCATCGGTCCAACAATTATCGGAGTTTTAAGCGACACATTGTTTGCAGATTACGGAGTGCGTTCCACTGCCTATTCGCTGCTGATCATACAAATCGCAGGCCTATGGGCGGCGTATCACTATTGGTTAGTGATGTCAGAGCTGCCATCGCGAGACCAATCCAATGAGGTTGCAGCCTGATAGGCAATCTTGAATTCGTTATAGAGCCGGCTATGGCAGAGCTCTTCAGTCCGGCTGAACTTCCAGAACAGTAAGAGTAACCGATTGAGAAAATCAAAATGCATCGAGCATAGTTGTAGGGGATATTACCCAGTAGTCTACAGGGTGAAATCACCCGTTAATTACTTGTTTAAAAACGTATTGCGATTATTTGAAATTAAGCGCATCCAATCTCTTCGTGCTTGATCAAATTGGACAAAGCATCTCGGCGATGGATAAACAATGGGACGGAGAACTCCCTTCGACTTTTTCGTCGACGAGAAAGAGCCATGCAATGCTTCTGGCTCATGCGAAGTCTACAGAAACTTGCCAGTATACCCGCCTCGGTTCACAACCATATCAACACCAAAAGACACCAATACAGCAGACACAATTTCAAGGAAAACAAAACCACCGCTCTTATCGAATGGCAGCAGCTTCTAGCCGCCTAAGTCCCACCCTTACACGACAATCAAAGACTGGTTCGAGTTTGTTTCACACCACCACCAAACATTCGTGCCAAACCGTTACTGCTTGGTCTCATCTGGAACAGACGCAGTTTTAGCATCCATAGCTGTACCGTATTTTGGTAGATCAACAGACAATTTTCCATGTGCAGCCAACAAAGTGTCGCGTACGTAGGCAATATGGGCAGTCTCTTCGATAATCTCTGCCAGATATTGCGCCTTCATCAAGGTTGAACCAACACCGATTGTACCGTGATTTGCGAGCACCGCTGCAACGATTTTAGAGTCCCTAAAAACCGGGCTGATTTCTTCTTCTGTCTGCGGGCCACCCAACGGGCTAAGCGGAATAAGTGGCATCCGTCCGATTTTCTCAATAGTTTGCACCGTAAGGCAGGGTATTTCGATGCCTGCACTCGCATACCCGGTCGCCCAAGGTGAATGGCAATGCACAATGGCCTGGATGTCATCTCTGATACGGTAAAGATCAAGATGAAAACCGAGGTCCTTTGAAGGTTTATAATCCGATGGTTCGAGTGTTCCATCAAGACCAACAATCTGTAAGTTTTCTGGAGTGCATTCATTAAAGCCGATTCCGGATGGCTTAATGATGATTGCGTCCTTACTTTTTAGTCGAACTGACAAATTGCCACCGGCGTTTGTTTGTAATCCTAGATCAAAACACCGTTTGGCAATCGCGATAAGCTCGTCTTTCTTTGTTGCTATTTCCAATATCTCTCTGCTTTCATTCATTGCCAGATACTGCGTCTAGCGAATTAAGAATTTCATTGACAGTTGCTTGGGACGAAATGTGCGCATCGACCGTTTTAATTGGGATATGTGTACCCAGCGCGGCGCGCATGGTGGCGAGAAACAACTCTCGAAGAGACAGATCCTCAATCTGACCACCGCTACAGTCCTGATGGGAAAAACCACCCATCGGCACTACCAGTGAGCAAGGCCCTTGCAGCGAATTCATGCTTTCGGCAAGTGCAAGGCTTACCGTTTTCATCTCATCCGGCGTAACCTTCACATGGGTAAAAAACCCTGAATGTTCATAGTGTGGTCTTTCAAGGTAATGACCAGGAACAAGTGCCTTATCACCAAGCCCAATGAAATTCAGTGCTCCGGGGAGCACCACGCGGGGCAGATCACCAGCAGCCGAAAATCTCTCAGGCATGGGTACATGCGCGCCAACAAGTTTTATTCGTGTCATTTCATGCGGGGTAACATCAACAATAGCATCGAATGCGCCACGCTTTGCAAAACGGGCAAATGCAGCGCCACCGAATCCGTTCGAGTGGAAAACAGTCGCTTCCTTTTGCCGATGGTATAGTTGATCAACCAGCATCTTTACGGCTTTGTTCGTGGCACCAAGTGCAGTGATACCAATCGATCGATCTGCGACGCATGATCCGGCATGTCTGCGCGTATTACATAGCCCCGCAGTCATAGCAGCAGAGTTTTCAAGTATCTCCCGCAAAGTAGCGTTCAGGCCGCACAAATCGGCAAGCGTCGGAACCAAAACAATTGATGAATCCGCAACTGCAATTCTTGGGTCAAACGGCAGCGTTGTAATGAGTACTTTCGGGAACGTAATTGGCAGCGACTGCATCAGCTTCAGTATAAGCTCTCCACCGGTTCCCCCGCCCAAACCGACCACTGCATGAACATTGTCCGCAAGCGCGTTATCCACATCAACAATGGCTTTGGCCACCGCTGCATCCATCGCCTCAAGCTTACTGGCCCCGTCCAGAACTTTACCAGCTGTTTCAAGTGCTAGATTAATTTTCTTTGATGTAACACCATGCCGGGACAAACACTCTGTAAGAAAATCTGTTTCAGCTGCTTTAGTGTCAAGCGTGGCTACCACCAAAACCGTCAGAGCATCCATCGATTAACCTTTAACAGCGCCGGCTGTCATTCCAGTGATAATCTGTCGAGACGCAAACAATGTAAAGATGATTGGCGGAATTGCGAGCAACATCCCGGTGGCCATTATCACACCCCACTCTACATTGAATTCGGACATATTATTCACGATGAGGATGGGTACCGTTTTGGTATCGCGATCAGATAGGGCCGAGGCAAGAAGATACTCATTCCACGCAATTCTGAAGGTAAAAATTGCAGCAGCAGCCAGCCCCGGTTTAATGAGTGGCAATACCACCTTAAAAAACACCTGGAACGGACCTGCCCCGTCAACCCGTGCCGCTTCTTCCAGTGAGCGGGGAACCTGAACGATGAAGCTTTGCAAAATCCATATGACAAATGGCAGGTTCATCGCCACATAGATCAGGATTATTCCAGAATGTGTGCCAGCTAAACAGACGTCGCCGCGGCCACCGAAGGTTTCGCGGATAAACATACCAATGAAGGAATTTTTATCGATGCAAAAGGCGTTGTTCCATAGACCAAAAACCGGCACCAATAAAACCGCTGGCGGAACCATTCGCACAAGCAAGGTTGTAATGCTTGCTGTATCACGCCCCATGAACTGGAACCGCACCAGTGCATATGCAGCCATACAGCCGATCACCAGCGTCAGGACCGTCGAAATCAGCGCAATAATTAGAGAATTGATAAACGCGCCACCGAACTTCAACGAACAGAAATCCAAGTGATCGAGTTCGTACCAAAGAATGTCACACAGAGCGGTCTCATAATTCCGGATTGTCGGAAGAAACAGCAGACCACTGGTGCCAGAAATAATATCGACATCGAGTTTGAACGAATTGACGAACATTAGCGCAATCGGCCCAACAGCCATAAGAATCAACGCGATCAATACAGCGTAATAGGCCGGATTTTGCCTTTCGTAGGAAACATCAGACTGGCTCATATCAGCTATCCTCCTCGGCGGCGGCTCGAATTCGCTGGGCTCTAATCTCCAAGACCTTGTTGTATGCAAACATAGCCAGCGTCAGCACCAACAGCAGGAGAAGCAAGTAAGTTGAAAGCGCTGCTGCCGTTCCAAGTTCGCGGAACTCTGTGGCGGTTCGTGAGATACGAAGTGCCATGATTTCTGTCGAAAGACCGGGGCCACCTTCTGTCATTACCAAAATGACTTCCAGAACTTTGAACGCATCGATAAGCCGAAGCAGGCACGTAACGATTAAAACCGGAGCCATTAATGGAAGCTTTATAAATCGGATTTGTTGCCACGGTGTAGCGCCGTCAATTTGAGCAGCCTCGATTGCACTGCGCGGTAATGACTGCAACGCAGCCAATGAAAGAATAAAGATAAACGGAGTCCATTGCCATATATCGGCAATAATTACCGACATCAGGGCGTGTTGTCCTAGCCAATCAACACCGTCTAAACCGATCGACTTCAAGAACCGATTAAACGTACCGACGGTTGGGTGGTACATGTATCGCCACATCAAACCGACGACCACCGGTGCAATCATCATTGGCAGAATAAACATTGTCCGCAATACGGACATGCCGCGAATGTTGCGATCAAGGAACAAGGCTAGACCAACGCCCAGCAGCATTTCAATCGTGACTACCCAAAAAGCAAACTTGAGCGTTACCCAGGTACTTTCTCTAAATGCAGGATCGAAAAAGAGGGTTATGTAATTTTTTAGGCCGACAAACTCAGTTTCGTTAAGGCTCTGACTTGGGTCCCATTCTCGAAACGAGCCATAAACCATGTAGCTTAGCGGATACAGCAGCGCAATCGCCATGATGAACACTGCGGGCGCCATGAACACATAGGGTGTCAGCTTGTTTGCGCGAAGACTCATTTAAAAAATTGCCTGCTTATCGGGTTGCAGGTGGGCGCCATTACGCCCACCTAGAGGAACTAGCTTACTTCCAAGTATAGTAACCAGCTTCAGTCATGACGCCTTTTGTACGCTCAGCGACACCATCCAGTGCTTCCTTGATATCCAAGTCTTCCGTTAAGACCTTAGAGAGCGTCGTACCAAGATCAGCATTGATCTTGCCCCAGACCGGGATAATAGGACGCCAATCAGGATCGGCATGCTTTAGTGCTTCACCAAAAGTAGCCATATGTGGAAATTTGGCATTTACGTCTGCATCAGCATGCGTTGAAAAACGGGATGGATTACCACCAGCCAAAGCAACCAGCTTGTCGCCTTTTTTGGAGGTCAACCATTGCATCAATAGGAATGCTGCTTCTTTGTGTTCAGCGTTCTTTGGGATGCCAATGCCAAACCCGCCAGTTTGCGAGCCGCGGCGAACACCCATTGGATGCATTGCCCAACCAACTTTACCGACAACTTTTGATTTGCTTGGATCATTGATCTGACCAGCCACAACAGTTGTATCGAGGAACATCGCAGTATCGCCGTTAAGGAACGAACCAAGCGCTTCACCAAAGCCAAATGATGCCGCACCCTCTGGTCCGCAATCAATGATTTTCTTAAGCGCAGTCGCAGCCGCAACACCAGCTTCGTTGTTTACAATTGGGTTCCAACCGTCATCGAATACCCGTCCACCGAGCGGCGCTAAGTGCAACAAAAATGCATGCGATGCATGGTGACCCGAAGCTGCCCTGGAGGACAAACCACCCATGCCTGGCTCCAGCTCAGGAATTTTGCAGGCAATGTCCAGCATTTCGTCATAGGTCTCAGGAACCTTCAAACCATGCTTTTCGAAGATATCTTTACGATATCCAAGGATGGAAGTTTCAGAACCGTATGGAATACCAAATAACGATCCGGTTTTACCTTGCAGATACCCTTTATTACCACCTGCAAAGCCAATGTTGTAAACGTAGCCATCAATCAGATCATCTGCGTTGTAATTTGGATCAGCCAATTTTGGGTTCATGTAGTAACGAGCCAAATTTTCAAGCTGGTCAGCGTAAACATAGTCTGCTTTTGAAAACACCACATAAGCAAGAAGATCGTAGTCGCCCTCATCCTGAGCAAGCTCAAGCGTTTGGCGTTCACGCATCTTCAGATAAGGCAGCTGATCAACTTCCACTTCAATTCCGGTTTCCTTGGTAAATTCCGGAAGAATTTTCATGACTGCGTTATAGTGCGGGTGTGCGGGGAAGTTTACGACCAAAGTCGTTCCGGCATATTCTTTGTATGGATTTGCTAGAGCAGACGTCGCCATTAACGCCAAGCCTGCTGCTGCAACTCCAGCAGATTTAAGAAATTTCAGCATATGAATCCTCCCTTGATGCTGCAAATTTTGCCGCTAAATTGCGACTTCGGTTTCTTGGTTGAACAAGTGTAGTCCACCTGCCTCTACCGCGAATTTCAATTTTTCACCCAATGCTATTGGCGTGTCGGATTTAATTTCAACTGTGATTGTCTGACCACCGCAATTGCACATCAGAACTGATTGGGCGCCGATATATTCAGAAACCACCACACCAAGATCAAAGGCTGAACCAGACTTGGCTTTGGGGTCAAATATCAAATCGGAAGGGCGCACACCTAGCAATACCTGCTTTTCTGCTGCCGCTTTCGCCCGCTTCTTCAATGCACCTTTAACTTCCAATGAAAAGCCATCACCATGGGCAAAAAGCTTACCAGATTTTTCAATAAGTTCTGCTTGAAGAAAGTTCATAGGAGGCATCCCTAGGAAGCCGGCGACAAACTTGTTTGCCGGACGCTTAAACAGCTCCTCCGGAGTTCCTTGCTGCTGGATATAGCCATCATGCATCACAACAATACGATCAGCCAGTGTCATAGCTTCGATCTGATCATGGGTCACATAGATCATGTTCTTGTTTACTTGTTGGCTCATAAGCGCAAGTTCGGCTCGCATTTGACCGCGCAGCTTGGCGTCCAAATTAGAAAGAGGCTCATCAAACAAAAATATTGGACTATCTTTGGCTAACGCTCTTCCCATGGCAACGCGTTGCCGCTGACCGCCTGAAAGTTCTCCTGGCTTTCGCTCAAGAAAATCAGACAAGCCAACAATCTGTGCGACTTCCTTAATCTTTAAATCAACTTCGCTTTGAGGACGCTTCTGCAGTTTCAATGCGAAAGACATGTTCTGCGCCACATTCATATGGGGATAAAGTGCGTAATCTTGAAATACCATCGCCAAATCTCGTTCTTTTGGTTCGAGATGTTTAATTGGCTTACCATCACAATAAATTTCACCGTCAGATACGGTTTCCAGTCCGGCGATCATTCGCAATGTAGTTGACTTGCCACATCCCGAAGGCCCAACAAGGACAGTAAATTCATTATCAGCCATATCAAGGTCAATGCCGTGAAGAACTTCAACCGGACCATAACGTTTGACCAAGTTTTGCAGGCGAATTTCTGGCATAGGTATGCAACTCCTCCTCAAGCCCCTTTTTGTATACAAAGTAGAAGATAAATATGCAAGATTGAATTTGCGCACCTTTTTTTCTATCATGCTATAGCATCGATTAGAGGGAGTCACATGTCGGAACTCGAAAAACCATCTGCCGCAAGCAGGATTGAAAGCGCGCTGCTTGAAGAAATTGCTGCAGGGGAATTAGCGCCAGGAACCCGATTAGATGAAGTCGGTCTTGCCGAACGGTTTGGCGCATCACGCACGCCGGTACGCGAAGCGCTTAATCGGTTAACCGCTCAAGGGATATTAGTCGCAGGCAAAAAGCGCGGCGTATTTGTTGCTGAGTACACGATAGAGGAACTTTCTCAAATCTTTGAAGCAATGCATGAAATTGAGGCTGCATGCGCCAGAATTGCCGCTCAGCGCCTTAATTTGCTCTCCAGGTCAGATATTACCGCGGCGCAACAGGAATGTGTCAGAGCTGCTGAATCGGGGGATCGAGCGTCTTATCTTCGTGCCAACGAGCTGTTTCATATGGCGATATACGAAGCGACCGGTAATCCATACATAGCAAACCTAGCCTCAGAATTCAGACGTCGCACTGGTCCATTTAGAGCTAAAAAGTTTGAGACCCGTGAAGACTTGATTGAGTCAGCAAAAAGCCACGAAGAACTTATAAATCATATCTTCAGCGAAGATTCTGCAACTGCATCCAACGGTATGCGAAGTCACATGACTGAGAGTTTTGTGCGCTCGATTAGAGCAAACTAGAACAAAAAATATTTCAGCACTCTTGATTTTGAGAGCACAATGATATCTTTGTATACAAAAATTTACAAAGCATGAGGTGCGGTATGGGTGTGGCTGAAACCAAGATTTACCCGATCAATACGGGATGGCTAGAGGCTGATCTCGGCACATATATTTTCTGGAAAGGTCCGGCAGGCAAGAAGTACTGGAACCCCGTTTACTGTCATTATATCGATACCGGCGAGCACAAGATTTTAGTGGATACCGGCCTTTGTGATGAAGAACGGGCCACAAAATATCATCACAAGTGTGACAAGCGCGGTTGTCTTGAGGTGCATGAGCACCTTGAACAGAAACTTGGTGTTCACCCAGATGAAATTGATGCGATTGTCTTCACGCATCTTCACTGGGACCACGTCCAAAACATGAAGAAATTCAAAAATGCCAGATACATCGCGCCAAAAGGTGAGATAGAAATGGCATACAATCCGCTACCACTTTACTACCGTACTTATGAATGTGGAATTCTGGACATAGAACCACCTTATGCAGGATGCGTGTTTGAAGCAGTCGAAGACGAATGCGAAGTTTTGCCGGGGATTACAATGTTTCACACGCCCGGACACTCAGTTGGACACATGGCGGTGACCGTAGCAACATCGATGGGTGATATTGTACTAGCAGGTGATGCTATCTTCGTTGAACGCAATCTTGAACCGAACCCAGCTGAGAAATGGCGGTATTGGGTGCCAGCCAGGTTTGTCAATTCCTATGAGGGCTGGAAGTCGGTAGAAGAGATCGACAAACGAGCGGACTACGTTTTGCCGTGCCATGATTACGAAGCTAACGCCCGGTCGGATGTATTTCCCTACGAGGGAATGCCGATAAGGAAGCGGCGCCAGCCAATACCCGGCTTGCAGTTCTATTTTGGTGACATGCCAGATGGATCGGTGGGAAAATCAGCCCCTGCGATGACAAAGAAAGAAGCCGAGGCTTACCTTTCAGGTTTGAAAGATCCCAAGCAAATGGCTGAGTATTAGGTGACACTGTTCATTCAATCGCTTGGGGAAGTGGCTGATCGCTATGATGCAATTGTTTTTGATCAATGGGGTGTGCTTCATGATGGTTCGCGCCCCTACCCCGGCGCCGTAGCTTGCCTCGAAGCACTTTCAGATTCCGATCATCGTTTGGCTGTGCTTTCTAACTCTGGCAAACGCTCATTGAGCAATCTGGAACGGATTTCCAATATGGGATTTCGGCCTGATTTACTGGAATTTGTGATGACCAGCGGTGAAGCGCTTTGGCTGGACATCAAAAATGACAAGATCAATGAAACAAGACTGTTTCCAATTGAGCGAGCCAAAGGGGACGCTGATGGATGGAGTGGCGGCATTGATATTGAATTTACAATTTCACTAGAAGATGCGGAAGCAATATTGCTGATGGGGCTGCCTGACGGCAATACCATCGAGGATTGGCGCGACTTGCTTTCTAAGGCGCGGCAAACCGGATTACCTTTGTACTGTTCCAATCCTGATATTGCTTCACCCAGAGCTGATGGCCTTGTAGTGTCTCCGGGCGCCCTTGCACACGAATATCAGGATCAGGGCGGCACGGTTCGGTTCTATGGTAAGCCGCATCGCCCCGTCTTTGATGCACTAAAGTCTAAGCTTGGAGCTGATCGTCTTTTAATGGTGGGTGATAGTCTCGATCATGATATCGCTGGTGCACATTTTGCCGGATGGGACAGTGTGCTTGTTCAGGGCGGACTACACGCTGATGATTTCAAAGCCAGCTCTCGTAAGCAAACGCTTGAAAGACTGGTTCGTGAAAAGAACTGCCCTCAACCGACCTATACGATTGGTACGCTACAATGACTACACGACCTGAATTGCTGACGCGGGAGTTTCGTGCACTTTCTGGAAGATTGGGCAAAGATCCTCTGCAGGTTCAAGGACCCGGCGGGAACACATCGGTCAAAGACCATGATGTAATGTGGATTAAGGCCTCGGGAACAGAGTTGGCGGACGCAGAAAACAGAGACATATTCGTTGCAGTTGATCGCCAAGCAGCATTGGAAGAAGCCAATGGGATAAGCGGTGATGGCAGCTGCAAGTCTACAGTGATTGATAAATCCGTCAGCTTACGCCCATCAATTGAGACTACATTTCATGCAGCACTTGAACACGCTGTGGTCGCACACACCCATTCGGTTGCAACCTTGGTCCATGCGATTAGCCCGGAAGGACGAGAGGCATGCCGACAGAAGCTCAATGGGTTACCTTTTGCAATGGTGCCATATGCCAAGCCCGGGTTACCCCTTACAAGAGAAATACTGGCACGCATCCAGAAAGAAACATGTGTAGTCATTTTGCAAAACCACGGTCTGGTATGCTGCGGTAAAACCGTCGACGAAGTTTCTGATCTGATCAAAGAAGTTGAAGAACGTCTTTCGATGTCACCAAAAACTTACTCGGTTTCCATACCAGAAGAAGATCCGCCTTCCGGGTTTAAATGGTCAGAAAAAGGCTGGTTAGCTCAAGAACCCCGCACCAAGGAACTTATTTTAGAAGGTTCATATTATCCTGATCACGTTGTTTTCCTTGGCCCTGCTTTACCGCGCAACGACCATGAAGGCCAACCGGCCGCATTGATGTTCGAGGATCAAGGCATAGCAATAAGAAACAACGCAACACCAGCACAAAGTGCAATGCTTGACTGTCTGTCAGATGTGTTCTCCCGCCTGCCCCCTAATTGGAGTGTTGAGGCAATTGGAATAGAAGCAGAAGCTGCACTTCTTAACTGGGATGCAGAAAAATATCGGCAAACTCTGGCGGCCAGATAATGAGTTTAACCCTGGGTATCGACATTGGTACAAGTGGTGTGCGAACGGCGGTATTGGATGAAAACTGCTGTGTGATAGCGATGGCGCGCGCCGAACATTTGCCGCAAAACCCGGATCGTATTGATGCGTATTTGTGGTGGGAGGCAGTAAAAGCTTGCATTCACAAACAGAATATTGAGCTTAAGAAAGCTGGTTGCAGCGCGGCAGATATTTCACGGATCGCTGTTGATGGCACGTCGGGCACTATGGTGCTAGTTGACGAAAAACTGCGACCCGTCACACGGGGGTTAATGTATAACTCAAAGGGTTTTGCACAAGAAGCAGACCAGATTGCCGCGCTCGCGCCAATTAATCATATCACTCAAGGTTCTGCTTCCGCGCTAGGCCGTGCAATGCGGCTGGTGAAAGAAGATCAACACAGCAAGGCCAGACATTTGCTACATCAGGCAGACTACATTGCTGCCATGCTGATGGAGCGTGGGGGGCTTTCGGACCACAACAATGCGCTGAAAACCGGCTTTGACCCGCAAAACGAAAAATGGCCCAAGTGGATAGACCAGCTTATAGAAACTGACCTTTTGCCAGACCCGATCGTTGTTGGTGCACCGATGGATCTGGTTTCTCCGTCAGTTTCGTCTGAGTTAGGCCTTTCAAAAAATGCTACAGTTTACGCTGGCACTACCGACAGTATAGCAGCCTTTTTTGCCTGTGCGCCAAAGCTGGAAGGTGCCGCCGTTACGTCTCTTGGTTCAACCCTTGCAATCAAAGTTTTGGGTATGGAGCGGATCGACGACCCGTCGATTGGCCTATATTCTCATCGGGTTGGTGACCATTGGCTGTCGGGTGGTGCATCCAACACGGGTGGTGCAGTTCTTGCCAGCCTGTTCTCGACAGAAGAATTGATTTCACTTAGCACGCAAATTGATCCGCAAAGACAATCACCGCTTGATTACTACCCACTCTTGTCACCCGGAGAACGTTTTCCGATAAACGACCCTGATTATCCCCCAAGATTGGAACCAAGGCCCGCATACGACGTGGAATTTTTGCATGGCGTACTGGAGAGCATGGCCCGAATTGAAGAGCAATGTTACCGGGTTGTTGAGGCCGGAGGGGGCACATTTCCATCGCGAATTTACACAGCCGGCGGTGGCGCAAAGAACTCGAGCTGGACCGCTATTCGAGCCAGAGTGCTAGGGGTTACCCCGGTTAGTAGCGAAAATACCGAAGCTGCTATAGGTGTCGCTCAATTAGCAATTAAGTAGGCAGTCCAAGCCGGGCCTTGTGATGAAGTGACTCCATTATCAGCATTGCTGGAACAACACACGGATGCTTGTTCTTTCATCCTTTTTTATGCCCGTATAACCTTAAAGGAAAGCGTTAATGATGCGCTTTATTGCTAGGGACGGCTGTATTTGTCAGCGAACGCAATATGGCCTCTCTGGCACACCGATGTTCCGCACTTTTTGTCATTGCAGTACCTGCCAAAATTTTAATCAGTCAGATTTCGCTGTCATCATCGTTATACGTTCAACCAACGTTTCCCTGACATGGCAAGACAAAATCTCTTATAAAAATCACCGGCAACCGCCCTTGCTACAGCGCGAAAATTGCACTGAGTGCGACGATGTAATCCTTGAGAAAATACGACTATTGCTGCTTCCAGTTTTGGCAATTATTCCGACTTAAACACTGCAGTTACTTGAAAAGCCAAATGGCTTTTTCAGCAAAAGTTCTAGCATCAAGCATGGGAAAGTAGACACTATGCTAGTTTGCAGCTCCTTTTAACTCGGTTTCTAGACCTGCGATTATCAGGTTCAATCCGAACCGAAAGTCCGCTTCTGGATCATTACTGGTGATCTCTTTGACTAGGGAGACAAGTGTAGGGTATTCACCGGCTTCCAGACTTACCTGTAGTTCATCACGATCCCTTGGAACCAGCCAACCAGCAATCTCATCAATGACGTGTGCTTCAGTATATGCAAGTAAGACACCTGCTCCACGGACGGTCGAAACCTTAGAAAATCCTGCCTTCAAAAGGACTAGATGAAAGGCCTCATGCAAGCGGTGCTCCGCAGGCAGCCAATGGTTGTAGGTCTCATACACTTGAAAACTACCGGGATGAGATTTTGCCAGTTTCCGTAAGCTGTTGCACAGATTAAGAATGTCTTTCTGCCAGTCGTTGCACAGCACCGGGATTTCACACTGCATCATCATTTCCTGCATAACCCTATGAAGAAGTTCTGCTTTGTTTGAAAAGTGATAATAAATCGCCATCGGGTCTACGTTCAGCAAAGACGCCAACTTCCTCATACTGAAATCCGCTTCACCAAATTCATCCAGCAAGGCCAATGCACTTTCAACGATTTGTTCCGGCGTCAGTTTTCCGCGATTTTTCACTATAATACTCCGTTGCATCGCTTTATTCTACAGTGTAGAGTACACTAATTCTTGCATATTTGTCTCTTTAATAGGCATTTTGCTACAGGAAGTTAAACATGAACCGTCGTGAATTTATTACAGTTATTGGGGCTAGTGCCATGCTTCCATCGAACGCCTGGGGGAACAACAGTAATACCAACACAATGGACGTCCTGATTATTGGCGCCGGTGCAGCTGGCATTAGTGCATCACGTGAACTCCAAAAACGTGGGTTAAGCACTGTAGTGATCGAGGCAAGTGATCGGGTCGGAGGACGGGTACATACCGATTACAAGATATTCGGCGCTCCTTATGACGTTGGCGCTCACTGGTTACACATTGGCGAAGTTAATCCATTTATAAAGTATGGACAGCAAAACGGATTTGACATGTACCGATCGCCAGATGCTGAAGTTTTTTATGTGGACAACCGCCAAGCCAGTGATGCGGAATACATCGCCTTTGAGCGAGCAAAACAAACGGCAACGAAGGCCATGATCCGCGCGGGCAAACGGGGAATGGATGTGGCCCCGTCTGATGTGGTTCCGGACTTAGGTGAGTGGAGCAACTCAGCAAATCTGTATCTCGGCGCCTATGAGATGGCGAAAGATTTTAATCAGTTCTCCTGTGCAGATTGGTATACTTCGGAAGACGGAACTGACTGGTATTGCCGCGAGGGATTTGGAACCCTGTTCGCCCATAGTGCCCAAGACACGTCAGTCGAATTCAATACCGCTGCGCGGATGATACGATGGGATGAGAAAGGCGTGTCAGTAGAAACTAATCGGGGGACAATTAAGGCCAAAGCAATAATTGTAACCGTCTCGACGGGAGTTCTGGCAAGCGGCGACATCAAATTTGACCCTCCCCTTCCAGTGAAAACACAAGAAGCAATAAACGCATTGCCTATGGGCCATTACAATCATGTGGCGCTAAAACTCAATCGAAACTTTTTCGGCATTGGAGAAGACGGGTATTTTGCTTATCAGGCGACGCAAACAAGCAATGGAGCTCCAAAAGGATTTGGCGCACTGGTCAATGCAAGTGGCCATGGCATTACCTATTGTGACATCGGCGGTCAGTTTGCAAAGGAATTATCAGATTTGGGAAAATCAGCTACTCAGGATTTTGTCATAAGTGAGTTAAAGCAGATTTTTGGATCAGACATCGCAGATGCTGTGAACCATTCCCACACCTTCGACTGGACAAAACATGCATTGACCAAAGGTGCCTATGCCTCCGCCAGCCCTGGCGGAGCTTGGGCAAGAAAACAGATTAGACGTGCCGTGGCTGATCGCATCTGGTTTGCAGGGGAAGCAACGAGCAAAGATAATTGGGCAACAGTTGCGGGCGCCCACAAGTCTGGAATAAGGGCGGCAAAAAAAGTTGCTGGGGCCCTAAAATAACAAGAAGGTACGACTTAGCCGCCCAGTGACCAACTATACCCGCCAGCATCTTTGAAAGAACCATCTGGTTCCTCGGTATAGACCTGACAATTTTCAGATGTTTCCTTCGACCATTTCACACACACTTTTCCATCGCGATATTCCCAAGTTCCAGTGTCGGTGCCGTATCGCTTGTCATCGTAGTTTGTAGTTCCATCCGCGTTGTAACACTGGGTTCCAGCCGTGGGACCAGAATAAGATATGCATTTACCCACATGCGTTTCTACAAACGCATCCTCAGAAACGGGTCCAGCAAGCGCAGAATTTGCGGCCACAAAAGCGCCAATGACTAGAAGATAAAAATGACGTTTTTTTCTCATGATATATTCCTTTCTCAGACAGTAATTAGTTGCAACCAATCCTCAGGCTGTAAGATCAAACCATATCGTTTTGAGCTCTGTGTATTGTTCATGGGCATGAATCCCATTGTCACGCCCACCGAATCCCGATGCTTTGAATCCGCCGAATGGTGTACTGATTTCTCCTTCAGAGTAAGCATTGACACCAACGGTTCCTGCATTCAGCTTGCGTGCATACCGGTGTGCTTTTGAAATATCCTGGGTATACAAGGTTGCAGCAAGGCCATACTCAGTGGCGTTTGCTAATTCAATCGCTTCTTCGTCGGACTGAGCTTTTGTCACTGCAACAACTGGTCCAAATATTTCCTTTTGGAAGATTTCCATTTCCTGGGTGACTTCCGCGAACACAGTTGGTTGGAAATGAAGTCCTCCCAAACCTTCACCGCCATATGCGACACGTGCACCCTCAGATTTCCCACATTCAACCAAACCAGAGACTTTCGAATAATGCTCCTCACTGACAAGCGGCCCCTGTTGGGTTTCTGCGTCCATTTGATCGCCGATTTTCCAATTACCGGCTTGCTTCACCATTTCAGCAACCAACTCGTCATACACATCCTTGTGTGCGATAATCCTGCTGTTCGCGCTGCAATTTTCTCCCATGTTCCAGAAAATTGCTGCAGCCTGGATCTCCGCAATACGCGGTATATCAGCAGCATCCGAAAGCACGACGGCTGCGGATTTACCGCCCATCTCAAGGCAAACCTCTTTCAGATTGGATTGAGCTGCATATTCAAGAAATTTGCGCCCAACCTCTGTTGAACCGGTAAAGCTGACCGCATCAACATCCATATGCCGACCCAAAGGTTCCCCGACATCCGGTCCGAAACCGGTGACCACATTCAGCACCCCTGGAGGAACACCAGCCTCAAGCGCTAATTCGGCAAGACGAAGTGCAGTCAGACTGGTTTGCTCTGCGGGTTTCACGACAACGCAGTTGCCCGTAGCAAGTGCTGGACCAATTTTCCAAGCCATCATCAAAAGTGGGAAATTCCAGGGCAAGACCGCCGCTACGACACCAATCGGTTCACGAACAACAAGAGCCAGCGCATCCGCAGATGAAGGAGCGACCTGATCGTACAACTTGTCTTGGGCCTCGCCATGCCAGCGGATGCAGCTGGCTGTTTCCGGCACATCAATTTCCAGACAATCTGAAACTGGTTTGCCAGCGTCCAAAGCTTCCATATGCGCAAGTTCTTCAACATTCTCCAGTATAATGTCTGCAAATCTTGATAAGACTGCTTTACGTTCGGATGGGTGCAAGTCTGACCAGGTACCCGCTTCAAACGTCTTTCGGGCAGAAGCAACCGCCTCATCAACATCAGCACTGCCGCAAGATGGCAGTTCTGCAATGACACTTCCATCAAATGGGTTCACCGAACTAAATTTTTCACCATTTGCAGCAGGCTTAAACCTACCGTCTATCAATATGCCTGAAGGCAATTTCATACTGCTGGTAGTTTTCGTCTGAATGTTCATGACCATTCGCTTTCTTATCTGTCATTGCGCTCCTGAATTGGAACAGTATTTCCCAGTCTATTGTTCTGCCTTCGTTTGATTTCAAACAGTTGTAAATCGCTTCAAATTCCGATGCGGTCCATCATTTTGAATGTCGCAACCGTTGCGCCTAATCCGACGCGCCTAAACCTGTGGAACGGAATTGGTTTAGCTTCAGTTATCGGAAAATCGAGTTCATCTTTCGGTACACCATTAGACCAATCTGCCAGAAGCGTTCCCATCACAGTAGCCATGCCGACACCACGACCATTAAACCCAATACCAGCCATCACATTGGGCGCGATTAGATGTAAACCCGGCTCATGGTTTCTTGTCATGGCAACGTCGCCACCCCATGCATATTTCCAGCGTGCGCCACGTATTTGAGGAAACAGGCTCTCTGCTTTGTCTCTTAGATCTTGATGACGTCCAAGGATGCTGGCATCGTTCAAAGCCCCTCGTCCCCCCATCAAAAATCTGCCCATGCTGTCCTTTCGGAAGTAAAGAAGCAGTCGATGCGAATCCGTGGGTGAATGGTTTTCCGGTAGTATTGATCGCGCTACATTGTCACCCAGCGGCTCTGTAGCAACTTGAACAGATGTAACCGGAACGATTGTCTTTCCCAGCGGGTCCATCAGTTCGCCAGTGTAAGCATTTGTACATATCATTGCTTTGGCAGCTGTTACTTTACCCTGCGCCGTGGTTACTGCAACACTTTCCAAATCAGACTTTACATCAAGAACCGGGCTATCTCCATAAATTCTGGCACCAGCCCGCTCCGCAGCCGAAGCCAAACCCAGCGCATAATTTAACGGATGAAGGTTGCCGCCACGTCGATCGATCACGCCACCCACATATCTCCGAACGCCAAGCAAATCGGCCATTTCATCAACACTGACCTGATCAACACAATGCTCTCGCTCTCGCCACTGAATAGCAGTTTCCGTTAGCATGCCTAAAGTTCTTGCGTTTGTGGCTGGCCGAAGCCACCCACATCGGTTGGCATCACATTCTATCTTGTGTTTCTCAATGAGGCCAAAGACCAGATCGCCACCAGCCGCAGACCGTTCGACCATGCGTTTTCCCAGATCCGGCCCATATTTGGCTTCTGTTTCCGCCGGATTAGCTTTGAGGCCTGGATTAACCTGCCCTCCATTTCTGCCGGATGCGCCCCAGCCTGGAGTATTTGCCTCAACCACCACTACCTTGGTTCCACCTTCTGCCAGGTGAAGCGCGGCAGATAAGCCTGTAAAGCCGGCACCAATAATGACAATTTCAGCTTCAATTTCGCCAATAAGTGGCTGATATTGATTTGTCTGGTTTGCCGTTGCAGACCACACACTTTCTGCAAGCACTTTTCTTTCGTTTCGGATAATTGCCTCAGTCATGCTGCCACGCTCGTATCAACAGGGGTTGAAAGATAGGAAAGAAGCGGCGCCGTTGCATCTTCGGAACCTGCGTATTCTGCTTCAAGGAACGCAATTGCTACCAGCTCGTGTTCAGTCATTCGTTTCAGGATCGGCAAATCTTGCGGAGGTGCCATACTTTCCAGCGCTTTGAAGTCCGCAATATATGCAGGAAACGTCTCCCGCATTCTGGCAATAATTTCTGGAAAGCCATCAGGAGCACTTTCGGCATCATAGCGCCCCTCAGCCAACAATTCCTCTCTAGGTCGTACGGTCAAGCCATACTTTTCAATCAACGGCGCAACAATCTCCGCGCAATGGCGTTCCACCTTTCCCAATAAATGCATTTTTGTGGCATCTTCGGGATCTGCCAGTTTCTCGGCCAGCAGCATAAAATATGCCTCACCAGCAATTTCTTCTTCGTAATATTGAACAAGCGTCTCCAAATAACCTGATTTGATTGCTGGCAATTGCTTGAAAGCCGGGCCCACGTCAATGCGGTCATGTTTTAACGGCATATCGACATCGACAATCGTATCAGTTTCCACCGCGAAACGATGTCCGGCATAAACGGCAGCTGCAATGATTGCCGGCGCGTCTGCATCACCAATCCGTTTCAATGTAAACGGTAACTTGTCTTCATCACCTTCAACAGCTTCAAGGATTTTGTGATAAAGTGTGTCGTTTGGAACTCGCTGTGTAACCATAACGACCGCGCTGGCAGTTAGGTCATGTTCAGCGCCGGAATACTCACACGATAGCGTAACAGAGTGCCCGTCAAACGATAGGACAGAGTGTGCTGTTATCGTTTTAATACCCTTTTCCAGAAGCCTTGTATGAATGCGCCACCGTTCGGATGTCTTTCCGGCCCATGAGGAAACGCTGTCTTCAGCCGTTACATATGTTACCGGAACACCAGTTTCGCGAATCCGTTCTGCAACCACGCTTGCCATGTAGTAATTATCACTATCAAAAACGATTGTAGGCCCATCCGGCATCTTACCGTTCATTATGTCGTCCGGGGTGAAAACCGGAAGATCATCGCAGGCAATAGGTACGAATGTTTTTCCATCAAAGCGTTCCTTGCGCCAAGACGCGCCAGTCGCAATCGCCACATGATCGGCACGTACATCAAATACATCGTTTGCAGTCAGCTTACTTTCACGAAAAACTTCCACGTTTGGCATCTTAAGCAATTGTTGCTCACGATAGTCACGCACGCGTATGTATTCGTTCATTCCAGGTAGCGAAGCTTCGCGAACGACGCGCCCTCCAAGTTCTCGAGTAGCCTCCGCAAGCATTACCGAATATCCTCTGGCACCAAGGGCCCGTGCCGCTTCCAGGCCAGCAGGCCCAGCCCCAATCACCAGTATAGTTGCATCCGTGGCAACTGGTAGAACCTGTTCAGGATGCCAACCTTTTCGCCATTCCTCACCCATGGTTGGGTTCTGCGTGCAGCGGATTGGGGTGCCTGTGCTGTCACCGGAGTAACAAACGTTGCAACCTATACACTCACGAATATCTTCAATTCTCCCTTGTTCGATTTTTTTAGGCAGAAAAGGGTCTGCGATTGACGGGCGCGCGGCACCGACAAGATCGGCAACTCCACGCTTAAGAAGACCAACCATAGCATCGGGAGACGTATACCTCCCCACCGTAACAATTGGCTTGGAAGTAACCTGCTTGACCCATTTCATATATGGCTCAAGCGCACCCTCTTTAGTGAAGCGTGAAACACCCATCTCAAGGCTGTAATCAGCTATGTTAATATCCCAAAGATCAGGTAATTCTGAGAGTATCTCAAACATTTCCTGTCGTTCACCATATTCAGGGGCACCATCTTCGCCAATGCTCTCATCTGCCTTAAAACGCACGGCAACACCGCATCGATCGCCAACAGCTTCCTTAGTTTCCTCAATTAGCTCACGAACAAGTCGAACCCTGTTTTCCAAAGATCCACCATATTCGTCCGTCCGTGTGTTGATCCGCGGATCAAGGAAATTGTCCAAGAGATAACCATGTGTTGCATAGACATAAACGATATCAAACCCGGCTTCCCGCGCTCTTAGCGCTGCTTTGCGGTGCCAACGGCGCAAGTTGCGGATATCCGTCTTGTCCATCGCTCTTGTTTGAAACGGATGCCCAGCCAGATTGGGCAGACTTGCCACATCCATTGGCACCTCACGGGTGTAAAGGTTGGGTGATCGCGCGCCTGAATACCAAAGCTCTGCACCGGCAAGACTGCCATGCTCATGCACAAGATCTGTCATTAGAGAATGCGCACGGATATCGCTGTCATCCCAAAGTGAAGCAGAGACATGGGGCAAGTCGTCCGAAGAGGGGTGAATAGAATTATATTCTGTGCAGATTACGCCCCATGCGCCTTCGGCTTTTACTCCGCGCATTGCTGCCAACGTTTGCGGGCGCAAATATCCCATGCCGGTACAATGTGGAACCTGGTAGAAGCGGTTCTTGG
Organism: Pseudomonadota bacterium; assembly: GCA_039814425.1. Lineage (GTDB taxonomy): Bacteria > Pseudomonadota > Alphaproteobacteria > Rhizobiales > Rhizobiaceae > JAALLB01. The sequence goes on along the minus strand of JBCCBE010000022.1, from coordinate 13,670 downwards.
TAGTCACCGGACCAATCTTAAGGGGCTCAAACAGGGCAGCATAACGCGGATCAATTTGCATGCTTATGTTCCAACGATGTAAATAGTTCATCCAAAACTAGCGCATGCACACGATGTCGCGAGTTCGGATCGGCAGTCCGTCTCGTACATTCAGCAAACAATTGCGCACGATCTTTAATGCGTATTTTAGCAAAGTGACGCATTGAAACAAATGGTACCGGCATCAACATCATCATAGAACTTGCTCCGTGCTCAATTCCGGCAATTCTCGCTTGAATGGAACTCCTTCTGTTCTCAAGCTTCCTAAATCCCGGGCATATTGATGGCCTGCATATACCGCAGCTGCAATTGTGCCGGGCGCATGGCAATCACCAATCTGGGTGATTGTCCCGTGTGCGGATCGCACGCTTGCATGCAATCTAATATCGTTGAAGAGTATGTCATCAGGTTCGCGCATCGTGACCGGAAGAAAGGTTCCACAAGCAAGTTCCTGGTACTGTCCGGTGTATATACACTCCGCGATAATATGGTCACAACCAACCTTAGCAACGTTATGCAAGGGAACAATTTTTACACCCATCTTCATCAACCCTGACTGAATTCTGGTTTGTTCAAGCGTGTTATGCGTCCAGTTGGAGACGTCCGGTGCAGGCGTTATGAGGCTTACATCGAAACCTTGGTCCCGCAGCAATTCAGCAATAACGCCTCCCATGTAATAGTGATCATCATCAAATATAACGACTGGACCCGTAACCTCAGTTCCATTCATCACATCATCGGGTGTAATCACGGATACATTTTCATCAATTTCTATCCCTGCATTGTTCTCACGCCCCGTTCCGCTGGAAGACCATTTCGAACCTGTGGCGACAACAATGTGGTCCGCTTCAAATTCAATTACATTTTGGGCGCTTAGCCGGCTTTCCAGATACGTGTCTACATTGACCATCTGGCTAATCTGATATTCACGATAATCGATCACTCGCCGCCATTCTCCCAAACCAGGAAGAAGGCTTTCTTTGGCAACGCGGCCTCCAAGTACAGCTTCACTTTCAGCCAGTGTTACTTGATACCCACGTTGTCCAAGGGCGCGCGCTGCTTCAAGACCAGCAGGACCGCCGCCAACCACAAGAACCGTTTCATCCGCGTGTGCCTTTTGAATATGCTCCGGATGCCACCCTTTTCTCCACTCTTCCCCCATGGTCGGGTTTTGGGTACACCGCAACGGAACCATGTGAAAATCAGCAGAAACACAGATATTGCATCCAATACACTCGCGAATATCTTCAATCCGTCCCTCTTCCACTTTTTTGGGAAGAAATGGATCAGCAATCGATGGGCGAGCAGCACCAATCAGATCCAGAACACCTGATTTTATCAAAGAAACCATTGCATCTGGTGAAGTATATCTGCCAACACCTACAACGGGTTTGGACGTCACTTCCTTGACAAACGAAACATAACTGTCTTGGAAACCGGACTGAGCAAAACGCGAGGTCATGCTGTCATTGTCCCAATCGGACACATTCACGTCCCACAAATCCGGGATTTCTGCTAGCATTTCTACAACATCGCGACCTTCGCCTTCGCTTGAAAGGCCGGCTTCGCCCATAAGTTCGTCAACACCGAACCGAAGCGCAATACCGCAAGTGTCTCCAACTGCATCTTTTGTGTCAGCGAGCACTTCACGCAGAAGTCTGATGCGATTATCAAGGCTGCCACCATATTCATCGATACGCTTGTTCCATCGCCTGGAAAGAAAGTGTGAGAGTATGTTTAGATCATGGCCCGCATAGACATAGATAATATCGAAGCCGGCCTTCTGTGCCCTGCGGGCCGCATCAACATACCATTTTCGTACATTTCGAATATCCGACAAATCCATGGCCCTGCCCTGGACAGGCTCACGATAGGAAACTGGCAATGCAGAAGGCCCCATCGGTATCTCGCGGCTGTAGCGATTAGGAGTGGCCAATCCGTCGTAGCAAGGTTCAATCCCCGCGAGAGAACCATGGATATGAATTTTCTCGCACATTTTGGCCATCACAGGAATATCACGATCATCCCATAGTCTGCCTTCAATGACTGGAGTCAATTCAGAGGTGTGATGTATTTCTACCTGCTCCGTACATACAACACCCCAGCCACCCTCTGCTTTAATTCCCCGCATCTCAGCCATGGAAGAGGGATAGGCATGTCCCATTCCATTGCAATGTGGCACCTGATAAAATCGGTTTCTTGTCGTGACCGGTCCGATTTTGACGGGTTCGAACAACACATCATAACGCGGATCACGCTTTGCTGGTACAATATGGGGTTCAGGCTTGTTCATTCGGAGGCACCTTGCAATTTCTGTTTCGCCGCACCGCGGGCGTCACAAGATGTGCAGGTGCCTTCAACCGACAAAACCGCGTGAACCACGTCCGCAGTTGCCTCACCGCTTAAATGCGCACCAGAACAAAGGGCAGCAAGCGGAACAGCAACCGCCTCACCAGCAAAGAAGACCTGGCGACCAAGCGGCGCTTTCAGTTGATCTCTTGCTTCGAACTTACCCGGTTTTGCAGCAGCATAGGCTCCTAATGTATTTGGATTATCGTGCCAGTCATTAAGATGCCCCTTTACAAAGTGTTTTTTTGCATCATTTCCAACAAGACCGGCAAAGGTTTCAAGTGCCAAATCAATGGCAACATCTGCGCCTTTCGACGTGATATCCCAAGCAAAATCACCACCAATCATTCCAACAGCAAGCTCCGTATCCGTTGGCCATGTAATAAAGTAGCAGCCTTCACCCGTTTGATTTTCAGAAAGAGCATAGCTCAGCCAGTCATTGGCTTTCAGTCCAAACCGTTCACCGTCAAACTGAAGGGCGATCTTCGAAAATAATCCCATTGGCACATTTGCAATGGCTTCTTGTTTTTCAACAGGGAGTTCAGGTGAAAAACGAATTGCACCAGAAGCCAATACGCCGGTCGAAACCGTTACAATACAAGCATTCGCCGAGATCATTCCATCCGAGGTTTCGATTTTGACGCCTTCACCCGTCCAATCGATTGCGGTTGCTTTACAGTTCAACTTAACCGGAATATCACTTCCCAGTTCCGCAACTACCCGGCCAAGCCCCTCCTTTATCAGATAGTTGACCTCGTAGTCTGGATAGACATTAACGTCTTTTGTTGACAGATTCTCCATATCAACTGCATGACCCATGGTGAGCCAAGTTTTAGCTGCAGGCATAAAAGGCATATCGGAGATTACAGTAGAGGCTGCCACATCCCCTTTGCCCCAGATATCATCGTAGATTGCAGATTGCGCAGCTTCAAAGGCCCGCTTTTCATCATTGGTAGAAAGTTTCCCATTAACAAAGAAAGCCTCGTTCGAAATTTTATGGTCAGTTTTGCTAAAGCCCAATTCGCTAATAACATCTAAATGCGGCAAACTCCGTGGGCCTTGTAGCCAGGCACATCCTTGGTCGTATGGAACGCCGAACGTATTACTTTCTGTGTATGCCCGGCCGCCAATGCGATTAGCTGCCTCGATTACAATTACACTTCGTCCTTGCTGCATCAAACGCCGCGCCGCACCAATGCCCGCAGAACCTGCACCGATTATCACAACGTCCGGATTGCTCGGCAGTGCTTTGGAAACAGTTGTTACAGCCAGTGTACTCGCTACTCCAGTCATAAACGTTCTCCGAGAAAGACTAATTCGTTTCATCTAGCAGCCTCTAGTGATGGAATATTCTGAGGCAGAAAATGTTCCGGAAAGTGCAATGATAACAGGTTCCAAAGATGCTGCTTTATTCCTTCAACCTCTACCCACTCTGGATAAAGCATCATGTTGAGCCACAAACCATCTGCAAGGCTTTCTAAAACTTCAGTTAAGGAATCGCTCGCATCCACCGACAAGCCAAGTTCTGCAAACAGTTCCTCCAGAACATCACTGCGCTCAAGGTCGAAGCTTTTGACTATATCGCGATAAACATCGCGGTATTGTGCTTCGCCAAAAAATGCATACCAAACACGTATCTTTTCGGGAGTGCATATTTGTGGGGCAAAATTGGTTTCAAGAATTCCCCAAATCTTCTGAGCGGCACTAAGTGAATTGTCAGTTGCAACCTCATGCCAATGATCACGAAACTCGATAGCAAGGTACTCTAGTGTCGACTTAAGCAGATTATCCTTGCTGTAAAAATGTAGGCTGACGATACCGGTCGATAGTCCAGCTGTCCCGGTAATCGCTGACATGGTGGTTCCGGAAACACCTTTTTCGGCAATTACTTTAAGGGTTGCCTCAATCAATTGCTGGCGACGAACTTCTTTCGGCGCGAACCGTTTGCTACGCAGGTCATCACTCTTTTCCAACTCAAAACTTTCAGTCGACACGATTAACCCTCCAAAACAATAAATGCCTCATCCTGCCAGCGCAGCCAAACTGAAGCCCCCTCTTCCAACGCCCGCAACTTTGCCCGGCCAGCATTCTGTGTAGACACAGCAAGCGGTGCCTGACAACCTTCAACATTAACCTGAAAACTGGAGCGCTCACCAAGATAGGTTTTAATATCAAGTGATCCAGCAACCGCATCCTCCGCAGGTTCTTTCAATAACTCAATTTTCTCAGGGCGAATTGCAAGACGAAGCTTCTCGCCAACTGCGTAATCTCGCTTAGTTACGGGAATGGTGATACCGCCCAAAGCAGACAGGTCCACCATAGCGTGGCCATTTGTGCTGGAGGAAACTGTTCCATCAATGAAATTCATGCTTCCAATGAAGCTTGCGACCTCCCGGGTCCTGGGACGCTCATAAAGTCCATCTGGCGTATCGATTTGCAAAACGTTTCCTTCGGACATCACCGCAATTCGGTCAGATAGAGTAAGTGCCTCGTCCTGGTCGTGGGTTACGAATACAAATGTGATACCGACTGCACGCTGAAGTTTTCGAAGCTCAGTCTGCATCTGATCGCGCAATTGTTTATCCAGCGCACCCAATGGCTCATCAAGCAACAAAACCTTGGGCTTCAAGATCAAGGCACGTGCCAGTGCTACCCTCTGGCGTTGCCCTCCAGACAATTGATCAGACTTCCGGTCGCCGAAGCCACCAAGTTTCACAAGCTCCAGCATCTCGTCGATCATTTCGTTTTTCTTGAATCGAGAAAGCTCCTGGCGGCGCAGCCCATAGCCAATATTCTGGCGCACATTCATATGGGGAAAGATCGCATAATTCTGAAAGACCATGTTTATCGGCCTAAGAAACGGCGGCACATCAGACATAGACTGACCGTCAATTATAATTTCACCACTGCTCGGCGTTTCGAACCCTGCCAACATCCGCAGTAGTGTTGTCTTACCGCAGCCTGAGGCACCGAGAAGTGAAAAAAACTCTCCCTGATGAATATCTAGTGAAACGTTGTTGACGGCAACCACCGAACCGAACTTCTTTTCTGCTGAACGTATAGAGATAAAGTTTTCACACACAGTCATATTTATACTCCTAGCCGACTTGCCGCATCGTCCTTTTGCAGACCCAGTTTACCGATCCAAAGCGCCGAAAAAACCAGGGCAAAGGAAACCAGGAGGATGATGGTTGATAGTGCCAATACAGCAGGAAATTCGCGGGGAAAACGCAATTGGGACCAGATATACATTGGCAAGGTTGCGTCCTGACCGCTCAAGAAAAACGCCATAATGAACTCATCAAACGATATCGTAAATGTCAGCAGCAGACTTGCAACGATACCGGGTGCTACAATTGGTAATGTCACACGCCAAAAGGTCCACCAACTGTTCTCGCCTAAATCTACCGAGGCCTCTTCCATTGAACGGTCAAATCCCTCAAATCGCGGCAGGAGCGTCGCAACCGCAAATGGCAGGCAAACGATCAGATGGCCAAGGGTTACGGTATAAAGCGAGAGCGTGATCCCAATCCGGCTAAGCAGAACCAGCAGCGCCACACCAAAAATGATACCAGGTATAACAAGTGGTAGCATTATGAACGCTACGATGGCGCTCTGGCCTGGAAGCATGGTATTTGCAATAGCCCTTGCAGCCAGAACTCCAAAAGTTGTTGAGATTATTGCGCAGGCAATAGCCACCTGAAGGCTATGTTGCAGCGCGCCCCAAAGTGAGTCACGCTCCCAAAGTTGAACGAACCATTGGGTCGTAAAACCTTCAAGCGGAAAACGAACATAGATAGAATCGTTAAAACTGAAAACAGGTATGGAAAGAATCGGAAGGTAAAGCACCAATAGGAAGAGAAGCGCATAAACTCTCAATAGTCGGTTGGGTTTGTTGATATAGGATACGTCACTCATATCAGCGATTCCTTGGAGTTCCGCATTAGGAAAATGAAGACAAGTGTCACCGCAACGATCCAAAGCATCAAAATGATTGAAAGTGCTGCTCCCATCGGCCAATTATTTACTGCCCCAAATTGAAGCTGAATAAGTTGCCCTATCATGGCGCCATCCGGTCCACCCAAAAGAGCAGGCGTGATAAAGTCACCTGTCGTCGGAACAAAAATCAGAAAGGTTGCTGCAATTATACCAGGAATGGAAAGTGGCAATGTAATCCGTAAAAACCTGCGGACGGGTCCATCACCAAGGTCGGCCGCTGCTTCCAGAAGTGAGCGGTCAATTTTTTCAAGCGAAACAAAAAGTGGAAGGATCGCAAATGCCGCCCAAGCATGAGCAAGGGTAATAATAACGGCGGTCTGGCTATATAAAAGAAATTCGAGTGGCGCTTCTATCAACCCGACTGAGAGCAACGTTGAATTAATGATCCCCTCATAGCCAAGAATTACCTTCCAGGCGAAAACTCTCAGCAAATAACTTGTCCAGAACGGCAGCGTCATCAAGATAATCCAAAGCATCTTATTCTTGTGAACGTGAAACGCCACGTAATAAGCCATTGGATAACAAAGCAGGACTGTAGCAATGGTCGCTATTCCCGAAACTTGAAAAGATCTGGCTAAAAATGCCCCGAAAATTGGTTCTTCATAAGCTCTGACGTAATTCGCAATCGTAAGGTTAGTGTCAAAATCGAAGCCGTCTCTTGTCCAAAAACTCATCACGACGAGGATCAGAAACGGTATCAGCATGCCAATTACCATCACCAGCAGGGCTGGAGATAGCATGACATACCCGCGAAGGACTTCGCTTCGATGGAGCAAGCGTGAGATTATTCCAGCTTCCAACCGCCGGGAAACATGTTCAGGTTCCTGCACGGTAGATGACACAGCATTGGTCAATCGGTTAGCTCCTCAATCACTTGAAGAGGCTCGTATCCGCTCAAGTAGCAGAGCGAGGCAGTCTGCATTTTAAAAACCCGCCTTGATCAACTCAAAGCTTTCGTTCATCCGCGTTTCCCACTCTTGGTCTTGCGGAATCATGAAATGACCTTCCGAGAGAATATCGGCAGGCTTCTTGCTCAAACCCAGACCCACAAGCGTTTCATCATCAAACGTATCAAATGACTTGATGTTGGAATGACCGTAACCATAATCATTGATCATGAACTGGCCGGCTTCAACACTGAGTAATGCGTCAATCATGTCATAGGTTCGGTTGAGATTTGCAGCATCTTTATGAATCATAATACCACACACCCAGGTCAACTGACCCTCTTTCGGCTTGGCAAACTTCACAGGAACCTCTTCAGCTGCAAGTGCAACGGCAGAACTGTTCCAGGTCATCGCCGCCGCCATCTCGCCGGAGGCCAATGCCTGCTCAAGGGTCGTTGTGTCATCTGTATATACACGGATCAGCGGACGCTGGGTTCGGAGCTCAGCAGCAATTTTTTTGAATGCGTCATCGGTCGCAATATCTTTGAAACCAACTCCAGCCTTGATCGCACCACACCACCATGCATCACCCCCTGATGCAAGAGAACCCAATCTACCTTTATATCTCTCGTCCCAGAGCATATCCCAGCTCTCTTCTCCCTCGAGTTCGAACAAATCTGTCCTGTATGTTATAGATGTTCCACCCCAGTCGAACGGAACCATCCATGGTTTGCCACTTGGGTCTGCATTCCCTTCCATTCCAATCAACTCAGGCATCACATCTGCCCAGTTGGAAAGCCTGCTAGGATCTACGGGTTGAAACAGACCTGTTTCGACCCAACGCTTTAATCCGGCATTACAAGGATGTGCTGCATCAACTACAAAGCCACCTCGCATTTTGGTCAATGCTTCCTCGGTTCCACCAAAAATCGAAAAGTTAGGAAGCACTCCATGCTTTTCCTGATACGACTTGTAAAACTCGGCAATGTCGTAGCCGCCCCAAGTGAAGAATGTTGCCTCCTCTTCATTGGCCCGGGAGACACTTGGCAATAAGGGCGCTGTGACCAAACCTATTCCAGCACCGAACAAGGCCTTGTTGAACGCTCTTCTTGAGAGTTGTCCAGTTTTCAACGCATTCAGATTGTCAAGAATATCCATGTCTTCGCCTCACGTTTGCTTGTTAAAAGCCGCTCGACACAGGAAAACATCACAACAGGAATGAGTTTCACAGAATACCTTACGACTGAATGATCGTTCATTCAATTAAGGATTGACAAAGCGATTGAGTCAAGTGTTTTTTGATTTAGATAAAATTAAAAGGACAAACTGATATGACAATACCAGCTCCCAGTACCTTCAATAACAAGGGGATTGAACGCATTGAGCACAATGGCCCAAACGGGATAGGTTTGTCTGAATGGGAAACAATGGACCCAAAGAAGCTTGCATCAGGCAATCCGGTCCAGCACGGCTACATGTATGATGAATTAGAAGATCAAGGATATTCAGCAGGAGTTTGGGATTGTACCGCGTTTGATGATTTACCCGGCGCCTACCCTGTTGATGAATATATGTTTCTGCTTGAAGGCCAGATCATTATGGTTATGCCCGACGGAACGCAGACGATAATAAAGCAAGGCGAAGCGTTCATTATCCCCAAAGGTCTCGAATGCCAATGGAAAATGCCAGGCTATGTCAGGAAAATCTTCATGATTCTGGACCTGAACAACGAACCAACAACCGCCAATCGATCGCTTGATTGCATCACTAAACCTGATTTGGAAAGTATTAAGTCCGCCGATCAACAGGCACTAATCCACTCAAATGTCTTATTTGCAAATGCAGATGCTAGAATGTTGGTAAAACGGCAGGATTTCCAAGCTGACATCTCTATTGCAAGCCATGCAGGTACGCGACAAGTCGTTACGGTGCTTAAGGGCGTAATCAATATTGAACAAAACACATATTCAGCTGGCGATAGCTTCTACGTCCACGAGACTTCGAATTGCAAATGGGACATAAAAGCGGGAACACAGCTCATTCAAGCGAGTTTTGTGGCTTGATTGAAATTCTTTGTTTTCAGGTCCAAGTTTATTACTGCTTCAATCCACGAATTTGATCGAACTACCGCAATCCAGCCCAATCGAGAGATTGGGCTGGATTGTTAGAACTATGATTTTCGCTCATCAAATTGATGATCGCATTCCTTGCGGAGATAACAAAATCTAAAAAAATCAAACCATTAGTTGTAGCGGCGCATCTATTGGCTACTATTCAGGTACTATTAGACCGGGAAGCGAATTCACAGTCATTGTATCATTCGGCTGAAAGTGGATGACTGAGCGGATAGACTCTCCCGCTTTAAGCAGATCAAATGCAGTATTTATCTGGTTATGGTTCATATGATGTGTGATATACGGATCGACGCTAAAATCGCCGCGCATCCATTCATCAACCATGCCTGGTAGTTCGCTTCTGCCTCTTACGCCACCAAAGGCAGTGCCGCGCCAGACGCGACCAGTCACCAGTTGAAACGGACGCGTGGAAATTTCCTGCCCTGCACCTGCAACACCAATCACTGTGCATTCACCCCAGCCTTTATGGCAGGATTCCAGAGCTGCACGCATTAGGTCCACATTGCCTACCGCTTCAAACGTATAATCTAATCCGCCTCCGGTCATCTCGACCAAGACATCCTGGATCGGCGCATCATAGTCTTTCGGATTGATACACTCAGTGGCACCCAGTGCTTTTGCAAGCTGGAATTTGGCTGTGTTAATATCAATTCCGATGATTTTGGAAGCACCACTCATGACCGCACCCTGGATCACGGCCATCCCAACCGCACCCAATCCAAAGACGGCAACAGTGGCACCTGCTTCAATCTTTGCAGTATTGCGCACTGCACCCATTCCCGTTGGTACCGCACAACCCATCACCGAGGCTTTGGACAAAGGTGCCTCCTTTGAAATCTTGGCGACCGATATTTCAGGAAGAACCGTATATTCGCTAAACGTACTGGTTCCCATATAATGAAGGATTTGTTTGCCCTTATAAGAAAAGCGAGATGTACCATCTGGCATTAACCCGGCGCCTTGGGTTTGACGGATGGTTTGGCACAGGTTGGTTTTGCCAGATTTTATGTATGGACAATCAGGGTCCTCAGGAACGTAAAGTGGTATAACGTGATCACCTGGCTTTACAGAGGTTACGCCCTTTCCGATCTCTTCTACAACACCACAGCCTTCGTGGCCCAGGATGCAAGGAAACAAACCTTCCGGGTCTTCACCAGACAAGGTAAAAACGTCGGTATGACAGAGACTTGTGGTAACGATGCGAACGAGAACCTCCCCTTCCCGGGGTCCTTCCAGATCAATTTCTTCGATTTCCAGGGGTCTATTCGGTTCCCATGCTATGGCTGCACGTGTTTTCATTTCATTTCTCCGATATTTATAGCTAATGCAAAGTGTTTCGAGCAGGTCTTATTGAATTGCCTATTACTGGATCAAGAACCAGCAACAACCTGGTGTCGTTTGTGCTCTCGATTGGAGGTGATCGGTACAGCAGTTCAGACTTTGCTCCCTTGGGATAGTCAGCACCCCTTAGAAGCATTGCTGATCCAGTTGGAACTGAAAATATGTTCTTGGGTTCTTTCCCATCAGTCGATATTCCATAGTGCATACCGGCGCCCCGATAGGTGCAAACCAAGCGCGGGTTATCCGTATCATTATGAAAGCTCTGTACAGAATTTTTCGCTATGACATCAAACCACAGCAGAATGTGGGAGGCTTTAGTGATGTCACTAAAGATGGTTGCCAATGCCGAAACATCATCCTCCAAGATTTGCCGCTCCGGGCAGTCTGGCGTACCGAAAACATCACAAACCTGTTTTACCGTATCGTGAACATTATCCACTGGCAAAATTACACGTGCCTTTGGCAAACAACCAGGATCCAATTCATCAATCCACGATTGGAAACTTGGCAATGGTTTACGGTGCCATATCGCTGCAACAAATCCCTCGTCATGAATCATTGACAGATCCCTGGGGTTTTGTGATAGGCCAACTTGGGGAGTAGGCATTTCGATCTTCTCCCGAGCCAACGTCATAAAACAGGCTTACAATTATTTAAGGTAGATAGAACTTCTAACACCAGGAAAACTCCTTAAACCACCTTACGTAACTCGCACAGTTACTAGATTAATGCAACCAGATTAGTTACGTGACTGTGTTGTTTTAAAGGCAAAAATATGATGAAGCGAAACGGTCGTCTATCTCTTGCGCTACACACGTTGGGACATATGGCAACAGCCCCAGATCAACAGAAAACGTCCGCTGACATTGCGGCCCATGCCAAAACGAACCCGGTGTTTGTTCGGCGTGTTTTAGGGCGCTTGCGGGAAGCAGGACTTTTGACATCAGAAAAGGGCCATTCAGGCGGCTGGAAACTTGCGCGTAAGCCGGAAGACATAACGCTGGCAGATGTATACCTTGCGTTGGATGAGCAATTGGTTGCACCCCATACTGACACCGGCGAGCATCATTGTTCTGTCGAACATGCTTTGCACGAGCGGGTAGCAGAAGTACTCCAAGAGGTTGAACTAAAACTAATTGGGCATTTAGCAAAAACGAAAATCTCTGAGGTGCAAGGTATAAAAAAATGATTGCAGAATCACCGCTTCATGATCTTTGATAACAATCTCTGGCGAACTAAAAAGAACATTGAGACGCGGGCGCAACATACATACTTTACCCCGCAAAGCGGGCACTTAAATTTATAGGGAACAATCATGAAAAGTTTTAATATGGGGCGTGTACCTCCGGTCGTATTTGGCGCAGGATGTGTTTCCGAACTGCCTAACATTGTAGCAGAATTCGGCCCTGGTCCCGTCCTCTTGATTGCAGACACTGCATTGGAAGAACTTGGGGTGACAGGTCGTTTGTCTGATGCTTTCTCAGAAGCAAAGATGCAATGCACTGTGGCAGCTGATATTGCCGGGGAGCCAAAGGATACATTAGTCGACAAGCTTTGCATCATGGCACGTGAGACAGGAGCAAAAACGGTCGTTGGTATTGGCGGCGGCGCTGCGATGGACGCGGCTAAACTAGTTGCAGCTATTGCCCCATCAAACACCCCAACCCAAGACTACGCACTCTGCGCACAACCTTTACCAAAAACAGGCCTACATTCTATCGCTATTCCTACCACCGCAGGAACAGGGTCTGAGGTCACCCGTACGTCGATCGTTTCAACAACAGAAGGGGCGAAGAATTGGTATTGGGGCGAAGAACTTATGTTTTCGCATGCAATACTCGATCCTGAACTGACGGTTAGCCTACCGGAGCATCTTACTGCTTGGACCGGGATCGACGCTGTTGCACATGCATTGGAAGCATCGACTGCAAAATCAACCAACCCGGCTGGACTTCTATATGGCCAAGCAGCTTTGGAAATACTAGCCGACGCATTACCCGGTGCCGTAGCTGACGGCAAAGATGTGGAGCAACGCGGCCGTGTCCTTTGGGCGAGCATGCTGGCTGGCTTGGCTCTGCACAATTGCAATACTCATATGGGTCATAACATCAGCCATTCGATTGGATCACTTGCGAGAATTCATCACGGTTTAGCAACCGGGCTGGCCCTAGAGGTCACCCTGCCCTGGCTAACCAAGAAGCAAGACGGTTTAGAAAATTACGCACTTGCTGCCAAGGCACTTGGTCGCCCTGCAAAAGCAGACGCTTTGCCTGAAGCATTTACAGATTTGATGCGCGCCTGTCGAATTGCGCCCGAACTCCCTGCGGAATGCGCAGATGTTACCCATCTCAGTCTTTGCGAGGAAATGAAAAGCCCTGCAAATTTCTCCATGTCACAAAATGCAGCATGTCCAGTTAGCAAAGGCAATCTCGATGAGATGGCTTCTCTTATGATGGCCCTACCTTTAGCTGAACCGACATCTTAGGATAAACGATCCGAATATTAGGCGTTTATTTATACCAGAAGAACTGAGTTTCTGCTTTCGAGCGGGCAGATAATTTCAGTTGCATCTGTGCAAGCTATCCGCTTTCCATCGCAAAACATAAGGCAGTAATTGGCATCTAAGAAAGATGGGTTGCTAAAGCGTCGGACCCGGCACTGCTGTTTTGAAATGGAAAAGTCTGTTTCGCAGCAATTGCGGAAATGATTTGCAGGAAAAAATCCGTTTCCGGATCCTGTGATGCCTAATCCTATCGGTAACGTCTATAAAGGAACGTTGAACATTGGGCATTTGTAGCCAATTCATCTTATGGCTACTTAACAGGCGATAAGAACCTCAGGATTTTGGGTAGAATATTGCACCAGGAAGATAAACGCGGGGCAAGTCCATTCCCAAAGGTAACACCCGACCAGTTGCCAG
>JBCCBE010000039.1:0-26157 GCA_039814425.1 Pseudomonadota bacterium | reverse complement strand
GCGTAATTTCGATGAGATGTATGGCCGTGGCGAAACAGCCCGTCTACCGTATGCTGAATATGACGCATGGATAAATTCCGAAGACAAACAATGGTTAGAAAAAAAATCTAAGGAAGCAGAGCTTTTCTTTCGCAAGACCGGGATAACTTTTAATGTCTATGGCGAAGAAGAAGCAGCTGAACGGCTTATTCCGTTTGATATCATTCCACGGGTAATATCTGCACGAGAATGGAGTCGATTGGAACGTGGTATCGAGCAACGAGTCCGGGCAATAAATGCATTTCTGCATGACATTTACCATCGTCAGGAGATACTTCGCGCAGGTAGAATTCCTAGGGAACTCATTGAGAGAAATGAAATGTTCCTTCCGCAAATGATCGGAATGACGCCACCGGGTAAAATCTACACACACATCGTTGGCATTGATATCGTGCGCATTGACGAAAACGAGTTCTATGTTTTGGAAGATAATGCGCGCACACCTTCTGGCGTGTCGTATATGCTGGAAAACCGGGAGACCATGTTACATATGTTCCCGGAATTATTTTCGCGCAACAAAGTGCGTAATGTCAGCAATTATCCTGCTAACCTGCGGCATTCTCTTTGTGCCTGTCCACCTCCTGCAGGCGGTAACAAACCGGTACTTGGAGTGCTGACACCTGGCATTCATAATTCTGCTTATTATGAGCATTCATTTATTGCCGATCAGATGGGTGCTGAACTGCTTGAAGGGCATGATCTTCGGGTGGTTGATGGTCGTGTCGCAATGCGTACTACCCGGGGATACACGCCAGTTGATATTTTGTACCGCCGTATTGATGATGATTATCTGGATCCTTTGAATTTCAATCCGGACTCACTGCTTGGCGTGCCGGGGATTTTTGATGTGTATCGCTCTGGGGGTATTACCTTGGCCAATGCGCCGGGTACCGGGATTTCTGATGATAAGGCCGTTTATTCCTACATGCCGGAAATCGTAGAGTTTTATACCGGTGAAAAAGCAATTTTGAAGAATGTACCGACCTGGCGGTGCTCAGAACCTGATGCCTTTTCCTACGTTATGGATAATCTGGCCGATCTCGTTGTCAAAGAAGTACACGGTTCCGGTGGCTATGGCATGTTGGTAGGGCCTGCTGCTTCAAAGAAAGAACTCAAAACGTTTGCGAAAAAATTGAAGGCAAAGCCTGGCAATTATATTGCACAGCCAACGCTTTCGCTTTCGACTGTGCCGATATTCACCAAAAAAGGCCTGTCCCCGCGACACGTAGATTTACGCCCCTTTGTGATGGTTTCAGAAGATCAGGTGAAAATTACGCCCGGTGGTCTTACGCGCGTGGCTCTCCAAAAGGGTTCGCTTGTTGTCAACTCTAGCCAGGGTGGAGGCACAAAAGACACCTGGGTATTGGAGGACTAGCGCGGTGCTTGGTAAAACTGCAGGTGGTCTATTCTGGATGTTCCGCTATCTTGAACGCGCGGAAAACACGACGCGCCTGATTGATGCAGGATTTCGAATAGCGCTGACCCGCCCGCGTTCTGAAAATGACGAATGGTCATCCATGATCGCCGCAGCCGGGGTCACAACCGGTTATCTAGAAAAGCATGATGATTATGATGCTATGCGGGTAATCGATTTTCTGCTTCGTGATCCGTCAAACCCTTCCAGCGTATTGTCAATTATGGAATCGGCGCGAAACAACGCCAAAATGGTTCGAACGGCTTTGACCAGAGAAGTCTGGGAAGCTACCAACGAAGCTTGGATGGGGACAAAGGATGCTCTTGCCCGGCCGATCAAACATAGAAATCTGATTGAAGTCTTAGGTATTACGCGCCAACATGCAGCGCTGGTTCGGGCCGCTTTGCATGGCACAATGTTGCGCAATGATATTTATGATTTCTCGCGCATCGGTACGTTTCTGGAGCGCGCAGATAATACAGCGCGCATCCTCGATGTAAAATATTATGTGCTTTTGCCTTCAATATCCCATGTGGGCTCTGCGCTTGATAACATTCAATGGGAGATGATATTGCGCTCGGTTTCCGCCCAGCGGTCCTATCGCTGGCTCAATGGCTCGGATATCAATGCCCGCGGTATTGCAGATTTCTTGATCCTGGACGGGAGAATGCCGCGTTCTCTAGCGTTTTGTTATACCAAGATCATAGACAATCTTGGGTACCTCGAAAAAGATTATAAAGACCGACATGACTGCCACGATCAGGCGCAAAAACTGAGTGCAAAACTACATGGTAAATCAATCGATCAAATATTGGACTACGGACTACACGAGTTTATCTCGGCTTTTGTTCAAGAAAACACTGCGGTTGCACAGCAGGTAGAGTCAGATTACCGGTTTTATGGGTAAGCAATATGCATTTGAGAATTTCACACAGTACGACCTATGCCTATGACCGTCCGGTTGATTATGCGCTTCAACAGGTTCGTCTAACACCGAAAAACCGAAAAACTCAAAACATCATTGAATGGAAAATTGATGTTGAGGGTGGCAGATGCGAACTTGAATACGAAGATCAAAACAACAACCGTGTGACCCTAATTAGAGTAGATGAAGGCGTGGAGGCAGTGGCAATTTCTGCAAGTGGAATTGTTGAAACGAATGATTCATCAGGGATTATAGGTCAACACGGCGGCTTTGCTCCTTTATGGTACTTTAATAGATCAACCGATCTTACTCAGGCAGGATCTGGCATCAAAAAACTAGTAAGCGGATTTTCTAAATTCGGTGATGATGATGTCAGTCGGCTGCATGCTCTGTCTGGCAAGATTCTTGAGGCTGTTGGGTATGAAACCGGAACTACAAACACTGCAACCAGCGCAGAAGAGGCGCTGGCAAGCGGATCAGGGGTTTGTCAGGATCATACTCATATTCTGTTGTCGGCAGCGCGGCATCTTGGATTTCCAGCGCGTTATGTGAGCGGTTATCTAATGCTCACCGATCAAATAGATCAAGACGCAAGTCATGCCTGGAGTGAGGTGTTTATCCAGGGGATTGGTTGGCTTGGTTTGGATGTATCAAATGGAATTTCACCCGACGAACGATATGTTCCGATTGCAACAGGGCTTGATTATCTCGAAACTGCCCCGATTTTCGGCATGCGGCTTGGGGCTGGAGAAGAATCCATGATTGTCAATTTGCAAGTTCAACAGTAAACTTTGCGCTGATGATTTTGATTTTGGATTCGGCTGTAGTTTGAATGACTTATTGTGTGGGTTTACGCCTGGGTACTGGCCTTGTTTTTATGTCTGACACACGCACCAATGCAGGTGTCGACAATATATCAGTTTTTCGAAAAATGTTCACCTGGACGGTTGAAGGTGAGCGGCATATCACGCTTATGACTGCCGGCAACCTTGCCACGACACAATCGGTAATCAGCATGCTTGCCGAACGCACAAAGGTGCTGGAGGATCGATCCCCATCCATTCTTGAAGCGCCAACAATGTTTCAGGTTGCGCGCCTGGTTGGGCAGATGCTTAAAGAGTCTGTCCAATCCAACAGTACTGGCGAACAGGAAGCAGATTCCTCCTTTAATGCAACGATCATCGTTGGTGGCCAGATTAAAGGTGGCGAGCCGCAACTCTACCTGGTGTATCCAGAAGGGAACTTTTTGGAAGCCTCGGAAGATACTCCGTTTTTTCAGATTGGTGAAACCAAATACGGCAAGCCCATTATTGTTCGTGCCTATGAACCGAATATGTCGATAGAGGATGCAATCAAGCTTTTAATGGTATCTTTTGATTCAACTATAAAAGCCAATTTGTCGGTCGGTTTGCCGCTGGACCTGAACATTTACTATTCGGATGCATTGGATTCTGGCGTAATGCGGCGCATCAAGGCTGATGATCCGTATTTTCGTACAATTTCTTCAGCTTGGGGCGATGCTCTAAAAAGCGCATTTCAGTCTTTACCGGATTACTCTCTAGAGAATACTTCCAAACCCGAATAAAACTCCGATTTTAATTCGCCCTGCCACTCTACAAGCATGATAGGACATGTTACGATTTGCTTTAACTGTTTCACGGAGGTAAAGAATTATAATTGCTTGAACTTATTGCGGATAAAGTAAAAAATTGTAATTCTATCCATAAACTTTACGAGGCCTGCGAAGAATTACAGTTTAATTTAGGCTATCATAATTTTTTTGTTCTTACATTTGTTGATGATGAAAAATTCAACAATGGGCGGAGCATATTATATTTGTCGAATTGGCCGGAATATCTCTTACGAGCAACTGAGACAGATATGGTAAGCGCGATAAGAAAATTTGCTCTTACCACTCCAAATCCCTCCAAAATCCAATTAGGCAGTTTCGATTTTCAAGACCTGATTAATATGCGGGAACTTGAGGACCCGACAGTCATAGATATCCTGAAAGATCGAAATTTGGATATTGGTCTTGGGATACATTTACCCAATTACAGCAATGCAAGCGGATCTGCATTTTTTCTTTTTGGCGGGGATTATGGCCGACTGGAAAGTCACGAACTCGTTTCTGACATATGTCGAAGTGTTATTTTGAAATATGAGCATTTGCATGAACTTTATGTAGAATCTACCAACAAGCTCTCCAAGCGTGAACGGGAATGCCTTCAATGGACATCGGAAGGCAAGACCAGCTATGAAATTGGCATAATTCTTGGATTGTCGGAAAATACAATTAACAATTACATTGCTACCGTCGGTAGAAAGCTGGGTGCGGTAAACAGAGCGCATATGGTCAGCATTGGATTTCGATCTGGCTACATAACCTAGGATTAAAGACTAAACCAATTTAGCAACTTTTGGCCGGTGTCAGGCAGCGATCGTCGCAAGCCCTTCGCTATGGTCTTTTAGGAACTGCCGGAAATGCTCTGCGGTTAAGGGCTTTGCGAGAAGAAAGCCTTGAGCATGCTCAATGCCCAATTGACGTATCAATTGCCAGGTTTCCATATCCTCAACCCCTTCGGCAACAACACGCATTCCCTGTTCTCGCGCCAGGGCTACGGCTGCATAAACCGTTTCCCGTGAGAAACTGTTGGTAAGTGCATTAGTGATGAATGATCGGTCGATTTTCAGCTCAGAATAGGGAAAATCGCGTAGCGTCTGAATGTTCGATGATCCGGTGCCGAAATCGTCAATAGCAACTTCAAACTCAAGCAAACGGAGTCTGGAAAGAACCTCTAAGGTGACTGGTTCCAGCTTGAGAATACTACTTTCAGTAACCTCGAAGCTAATGCTGTGACTGCTAATACCATGAGATGCTATGCGTTGGTTCAGCCGATCTGGAAGCGCCAGATTATTCACAATTTCTGGAGCCAGATTTACTGCAACTTTCAAATTTGGATCAATTTTCAAAAACGTGTTGAGGTCATCCAAAGCTTTATCGAATAGATAGTACGTCAATTCCTCAATGCGGTCATTGGTTTCAGCCATCTGAATAAAAACATCCGGCGGAATCGAAAGGCCATCCTGCGTTGTCCAGCGTGCCAATGCTTCTGCGCCAATGACTTTTGCATCCTGCACATCTACCTTTGGCTGATAATAAGGAACGATTTCGCCGTTAGCCATGCCCCGTGCAAAATCCTCCTGTGTCACAATAATCGGGTTTTTAGTGCCGTTTCGTGTTTGAGGAGTATCTGCTTTTTTGAGGAAAACCGAATCCAAAGCAGCTTTTGTCAGTGGCTTTCTGATCTGGCCAAGCAAGTTCAGATTATGCATATTTGCCAATCTACCCGCATGCCCAAGCATATCATCTTTCATGCCAGAAATGATGACAAGGGACCCGCAGTATTTTACTTCCTTTAGATGGCGAATAAATTCCAATCCATCCATTCTTGGCATTTGCAGATCCGTAACAATCAGATCAAATTCTTGTTGTCCGCTGTCAATAATCGACAGGGCTTCTGCTGAATTGCAAGCACTTGCGATATGCTCGACCTTCAACGCGGTAAAATACGCACTTAAGATCGCAACCTGGGTTGGATCATCATCGACAATGAGAACTGAAAAAAACTCAATCATGTAAAACCTGCTCACCTGTTTTATGCGCTAATCTCATTAATATTTACCAAACGGATGGGTGTTAATTGACGGAAACCAGAGGTTTTGTTGTTTGTGGTTCACTACTAAATTCTGATGCCTGAATGTGGGCCTCAATACGGAAAAACTCGTTTTTGATTTTTTTCATCAGTTCAAGCAGTTCTTCGGACGAAATTTTGGCAACATTGTTTTCCATTTTCTGGCAATAACTGCCCATCTTAATTGCCCCTATGTTCATGCTCATCGATTTCAATGCGTGTGCAGCCTCGCCGGTGCCTTTCTTGTTGTAGGTTGACAATGCATCTTCCAGTGTTGCGATAGAAGCTGGAGCGTTTTCCAAATAGAGTGTATTGAGCTGTTTCAAGGTCGCCTCGAAAGCATCACCTGCAATCTCTTTGAGGTTCTCCAAAGCGGCGTGATCAATAACTGTTTTGTCACTTTGCTCATCAACCACGCCTGTTGCAGAAATCTGACCGGCCGCATGACTGCTTTCTACTGCGAATCCTGTTAGGTATTTTGATAAACATGCTGAAAGACTTGCCATTGTGAATGGTTTAAGGACGGTATCATCCATCCCGCTCGCCAAGGCCTTTCCTTGGGTTTGGTTTGCAATATGTGCGGTTAGTGCGACGACTGGTGTTCGCTCGCATTGGCGTGCAGATTCCATTTCCCGAAGTTTTTGTGTCGTCTCAAATCCATCAATATCCGGCATGCTACAATCCATGAATACAAGATCGAAGGGCTGCGATTTAAATTCATCGATTGCCTGATAGCCACCTTCTGCAACTACCGGTTTTATGCCGAACCTCGAAAGTGCTTGAACAACGACTTCTCTGTTAATAGCACTGTCATCTACAACCAGAATTTTTGCCCCGGAATACGTGGCAAAGAGGTCTTCCGCATTGGTGTTTTCGTTCAATAAGCCCTTGCCAAGCATATTGCCTTTAATGGTTCTTATTAATAAGTCGTCCACCGCCATACTAGAAATCGGTTGCGTGATAAAATCTTGAAGAAGTCCTCTTTCTGCAAGGCCTTCCAAATTCTCATCTCCCAGATCACTCACGCCAACCACAACCGGAAGTTCTACCGAACTGTTTAAATCCACCAGCGAATTGGTTTCCGCAAAAATACAATGCCAGGCACTCGGGTCAATCATTGGCAAATCAAGCGGGGCAATAAAGTCATAGGTGAAGCCATGGTGTGCCAAGCACTCGGAAATGACGTCACGTGTTTTGCCTTGTGGCAATGCGATCAGGGATGGCTTGCCAATATTCGGAATTGTTTGGTTTTGGACCAATGGCTGTTCGATCGGGATACTAAAATTGAATGTTGCACCCTGTCCAAACGTATCTTCGATCCAGATGTCACCACCCATGGCTTCAATCAGCTTTTTACATATCGGAAGGCCTAAACCGGTGCCGCCAAATTTCCTGGTAGTATTTTGATCTGCTTGGCTGAAGCTTTCAAACACCTGTTCTTTCTTATCTTCGGAAATGCCAAAACCAGTATCGCTAACGCTGAACTGCAACTGATTGTTTCCAGCATGTCCCATGCTTACGTGAAGCGTAACAGAACCACTATCTGTAAACTTCAGAGCGTTGTTTATCAGATTTCCAAGGATTTGATTGAGCCGGGTAGGGTCACCTTTAATCATGCGAGGCACTTCGCGTGTCACAAAGCAGGCCATTTCCAGGTCTTTTTCTCGGGCGCGCTGCCAAAAGAGGCTCATCGCATCCTCGACCAGATTTTTGACATCAATATCAAGCATTTCCAGTTGAAGTTTACCGGACTGAATTTTTGATAGGTCAAGAATATCGTTGATAATGGCGAGCAGACTTTTTCCCGAGTTCATGATGACATCGGCATAGCGCTGATGCTTTGGCGAGAGTTCCGATGACGCCAACAGTTCAGACATCACCAACATGCCATTCATGGGTGTGCGTATTTCATGGCTCATCGTCGCCAGAAATTCAGATTTAGCAGCGTTCGCACGTTCAGCTTCAACTTTTGCGACGGATAACTCGCTGGTTCTGTCCTTAACCCTTGCCTCTAGAGTGTTTTGGTAATCAAGCAATGCCTGGTCGCGAACCTGTATATCGGAAAGCATTCTGTTAAATGATTTTGCCAGAAGGCCAATTTCGCCGCGTTGATTTTCTTCAACCCTTGCTGAGAAATCTGCCTGTCCTCCCATTGAATTCATGAAATTCGTCAAATCATATACCGGTTTGGTAATTTTCGACACGACATGGCGGGCGATGACAAATGCTAAAACCGATGAAAGGATCGCCATAATAAGATTGAAAACCATATTTTTCAAAAATCCGTCGCGGATTTGAGAAACATCAAAAAGCAAACGCAAACTGCCAATTGTTTGTCCTGCTTTGATAATATTGTCTTCAACCCATATCCGGTTATTCGTAATAACCTGCCATGAACTTTGTCCCTTTAAGAAATCATTGGTATGACCCAGGACCACGCTGTAACCCATTTCGGCATATAGTTCGCCGTTCACATCGTGAACGCTGGCGAATTGTACACTTGGGAATTTTCCAATTCCTGTAAGCGCGCTTTTGACTTTATGTTTTTGATCCTGTGAGAGAGGCTCCGCAATGCTTGTGGAAAATACCTTTGCGGTCCCTGTCAGCGTATCAACCTGTTGCTTGAGTTCGCGCTCGAAACCGGTCCAAGATAACAATCCAGATGCAATAATAATTGCGCAAAAGATAACAACCCCCAATGACACTGATAACCGATGTCGGAGTTGCTCAGATCTTTTAATAGTTGTGATTGTTTCACTCATAGTATTCACCCGCCACCAGTATTTTTAAACAACGTTTGAAAACAAACCGTAAAGTGATCGGATCATTCAAAAATATGATGAATAAAGTGTTTTCATTCCTGTTCTCGCCGTTTTGATAAAGTTACATACAGCACCATAGTGCATTATTAGCTCTGGACCTTGTGGGAGATTGCTGGCAGTTTGTTTATCATTAATAATTTTAAGGGAGTGAAACCATGAAATTCACCAGTTTGCTTTTGGCAACTTCGATGCTTGCGGGCAGCGTAGGCATAGCAAGTGCGGAAACCTTACGCTGGGCTCGTTCGGGCGACAGTCTCACACTGGATCCACATGCTCAAAACGAAGGTCCAACCCATACACTGGCACATCAGGTATATGAACCATTGCTGCTTCGTGACACGACTGGTGAAACAGAAGCTGCTCTGGCAACCGAATGGGGTATCAAAGAAGGCAACCCGAATGTCTGGTATTTCAAGCTCCGTGAAGGTGTGACTTTTCACGATGGTGCGGAATTTGATTCTGAAGATGTCGTTTTTTCACTTGAACGCGCGATGACGCCTGACAGTGACATGAAAGAACTATTATCATCTGTAAAAGAAGTGCGTGCTGCCGGGAAATACATGGTTGAGATCGAGACCGATGGGCCAAACCCGATTATGGCAACCAACCTAACAAATACGTTCATTATGGATAAGGGTTGGACTGAAGCAAACAAAACTGTGAAAGTGCAGGACTTTGAAAATGGCGAAGAAACCTTTGCGGTTAGAAACGCTAACGGCACCGGACCTTATAAAATTGTTTCAAGGGAGCCAGATTCAAAGACAGTTCTTAGTGCTTATGATGGCTATTGGGGCAAAGGACAGTTTCCCCTTGAAGTGACGGAAATCGTCTACACACCTATCCAAAACGCTGCTACACGCGTTGCAGCTTTGCTTTCCGGGGAAATTGATTTTCTTCAAGATTTACCAGTGCAGGATTTGGGTCGTGTCGATAGTGCAGATGGTTTGAAAGTAATCAATGCACCGCAAAACCGGGTGATCTTCTTTGGCATGAACCAGGGGGATGCTGATCTTAAAACTGATGACGTTGAAGGCAAAAACCCACTAGCTGATGTTCGTGTCCGCAAAGCAATGAACATGGCAATTAACCGCGATGCCATCAAGAAAGTTGTGATGCGGGATCAGTCCGTACCAGCAGGTGTTGCTATGCCTCCATTTGTAAATGGCTGGACCCCGGAATTGGATGCGGTTCCAACTACTGATGTGGAAAAGGCTAAAGCCATGATGGCAGATGCCGGTTATGGTGATGGATTTTCAATCACGTTAAACTGCCCTAATGATCGATACATCAATGATGAAGCTATCTGCCAGGCAGCGGTCGGCATGTTGGCCCAGATTGGGGTTACAGTAAATCTTGATGCGAAGCCAAAAGCGCAGCATTTCCCGCTGATCAATAAGTTGGAAACCGACTTCTACATGCTTGGCTGGGGCGTTCCGACATTTGACAGTGAGTATATCTTCAACTTCCTGGTTCATTCCAAGGGCGAAGAGTTTGGATCCTGGAACGGTACCCGTTTTTCAAATGCTGACCTTGATACCAAAATCAAGTCATTAGCGTCAGAGACTGACTTTACAGTACGTGACGGAACCATTGCTGATATCTGGAAGGTTGTACAGGACGAGCAACTATATCTGCCGGTTCACCACCAGGTTCTTAACTGGGGAATGACGGATGGTATCCAGACCGATGTTCAGCCGGAAGACCAACCAAAAATTAAGTACTTCAGCTACAAGAAGTAATAGTTCAGAAATGGCGGAGTTTCCTCCGCCATTTTTTTTATAGGGAGTCATGAACTTGCTGGCGTTTATCATCAGGCGAGTTTTTCAGGCGATTATCGTTTTGCTGGTCGTTGGGCTGGTTGCGTTTTCAATGTTTCGCTTTGTTGGCGATCCGATTGAAAATATGCTTGGCCAGGAGCGTACCGATGCCGATATCGAACGCCTGAGGTCACAGCTTGGCCTCGATCAACCCTTTCCAGTTCAGTATTGGCGTTTTTTAAAAGGCGCTACACAAGGAAATTTCGGCGTTAGTTATCGTCAAGGCAGACCTGTTTCAGACATTTTAACTGAACGAGCGCCTGCAACGCTGGAACTTGCCGCAGTATCTGCCCTGTTTGCTTTGGTATTTGGTGTAGGCCTAGGCGTTTACACGGCTATCAAACGCTCAGGCTGGTTTGCTAGCACTATAATGACCGGATCGTTGATTGGGGTATCTCTGCCTACCTTCCTGATCGGCATTTTACTTATCTATCTATTTTCAGTGGAATTAGGATGGTTGCCGAGTTTTGGCCGGGGTGAGGTTGTGATAATTGGGGGATGGCGAACCGGCTTTCTTACAAGTACTGGCTTACAGGCTTTGATTTTACCGGCAATTACTCTTGGCCTTTATCAGATGACGCTCATAATGCGTTTGGTACGTTCTGAAATGCTGGAAGTGCTGCGTCAAGACTACATTCGCTTCGCGCGCGCGCGCGGGTTGACAGATAAGACTGTGCATTTTCGTCATGCACTTAAGAATACCCTTGTTCCGGTGATCACCATTACAGGTCTTCAGCTTGGCGCGATCGTCGCCTTTGCAATTATCACAGAAACCGTATTTCAATGGCCCGGCGTAGGGTTATTGTTTATCAACGCAATCCAGTTTGTCGATATTCCTGTAATGGCAGCTTATCTGATGCTGATTTCTGTTTTGTTTGTCGCCATCAACCTAATCGTCGATATGTTGTATTTTGCTATCGATCCAAGACTTCGCGTTGATCGAAGTACAGCGTGAGGATAGCGGTAACATGGAAGTAATCAATCGGTTATGGGAATCAGATTTCTGCTGGTCATTTCGCCATTCACCCGTTGCCATTATTTCATTTATCATTGTGACAATCCTGATCTGTTCTGCAGTTTTTGCGCCTTGGGTTGCGCCACATAACCCGTTTGATCCAGCAACGCTCAATCTCATGAATGGCTTCTCCAAACCCATGGAGCCTAACGCTTTTACCGGCGAATCCTTTTGGCTTGGCACGGATGATCAAGGCAGGGATGTGTTTTCAACTATTCTTTACGGGATGCGAATATCGCTCTTTGTTGGTTTTACTGCGGTATTGTTCGCAATGGTTTTAGGCGTATCGCTTGGTTTACTTGCTGGCTATGTTGGCGGGTGGACTGAAACTATCATTATGCGAATTGCAGACATCCAGCTGACTTTCCCTGCTATCCTCATTGCAATGTTGATTTTCGGCGTGGCGAAAGGATTTACACCCGTGCATCTACGCGATGAAATGGCAATTTGGGTTCTGATCTTCGCAATAGGTTTATCAGACTGGGTGCAGTTTGCACGAGTGGTCCGTGGTGCAACCCTGGTTGAAAAAAATAAGGATTACGTACAGGCCGCGCGCTTGATCGGGCGCAAGCCTGGCGCGATTATGATGCGGCATATATTGCCAAATGTACTGTCGCCGGTGCTGGTCATCGCGACCATCAGTCTTGCATTGGCGATCATAGCAGAGGCAACTCTTTCGTTCTTGGGTGTCGGCGCACCACCAACCCAACCCTCCTTGGGCACTTTGATCAATATCGGACAGGACTTTCTGTTTTCTGGCGAATGGTGGATATTGCTCTTTCCCGCAATGACATTGCTTGCCCTTGCGCTTTCAGTGAACCTGCTTGGCGACTGGCTGCGCGATGCCCTAAATCCAAGATTACGTTAGTAGAAATTCATGAGAACTCTAATTGCCGTATTGTTTGTTTTGATTGTCTCTGTGGCAAATTCCAAAGATCAGGCATTAATCGATGCAGCAACCGAATATGTGGATAATCCAGTGCAGGTAAAAGTAATGGACGAAATGTTTTCGCCGGAAACAATCTTTGCTCAATTTGGTCCTCATATGCAGCAGCTAACGAAACAGCAAAAAGACAAAATAGTAGAAATAATTCTTAGTGAGTTGAACAAAATGCGTGGTTTCTTGCGAACGGCTATGATCGATAGTACAGCGGAGATTTATAATCTGGAAGAAATCAGCGCGCTGAAAGATTTCTCTTCAACAAAGATTGGATCTTCTGCTATGGCAAAACTAACCCCCTATTTTAGTTCAGCTATGTCAAAAATCGCTCCAGTTTCTGAGCAAATGATACGCAATATACAAAACCGGATCAAAAACGAAGTTCCAAAGTAAGACATGAGCATAGCAACCCTTTCCGTCCGCAATCTTGTCGTCGAAATTCCCAATCGTAGGGCGATTTTACGTCCGGTAAATGATGTTTCGTTTGATATCGCACCCGGAGAAATTTTGGGAATTGTTGGCGAGAGTGGTGCGGGAAAATCGATGACTGGAAACGCAGCAATTGGACTGTTGGACCGTCCTGCGCACATAGCCAGTGGTGAGATTTGGCTCAATGGAAAGCGCATAGATAATATCAACGAAGATAGACTGCGCCGAATAAGAGGCAAGGATATCGGCATGGTCTTTCAAGACCCGCTTACATCTCTCAATCCGCTACTGAGAATCGGTGAGCAGTTGGAAGAAACGATATTAGAACATCTTCCGGTTACCCAGGCTGAAGCCCGTGATCGTGCATTGAAAGCGTTGGAAGAGGTTGGAATTCCAGCTGCTGCTCAACGGATGGATTCTTATCCGCATCAATTCTCAGGTGGCATGCGCCAGCGTGTTGTAATCGCTTTAGCCTTATGTGCTGAACCATCTTTAGTCATTGCAGACGAACCGACCACTGCTTTGGATGTATCGGTTCAGGCTCAGATCATAGCACTACTCAAACGTCTCTGTCGGGATCGTGGAACGGCAGTGATGCTGGTAACCCATGATATGGGTGTGATTGCCGAAGCAACTGACCGCGTTGCAGTTATGTATGCCGGGCGCTTGGTAGAACTTGCAGACGTACGTTCTGTGGTTGGCCATCCACACCATCCCTATACGCGCGGGCTTATGGCATCAACGCCGCTTGCTTCTGCTGGGAAAAGCCGGTTGAATCAAATTCCCGGAAATATGCCGTCGCTGACCAACATCCCGCTGGGGTGTGCATTTGAACCGCGATGCGAGCATGCCAAACCGCGTTGTAGGTGTGCACCATCTCCAACATTGGAAAGATGCGATGGTAGATCAGCCTGCTGGTTTTCAAGTGAAATGTTGATGAATAAGCAAAAGGAGCCGGAAAAAGTATGACGGCGCTTGTTCTGGTAGAAAACCTGGTTCGAATATTTGACATTTCAAAGCCATTTCTAAACCGGCTTATTGAACGCTTGCCAAAAGCCAAGGTAACTGCGGTGAACACCGTCAGTTTCGAAATCAAGGAAGGTGAGGTTTATGGTCTGGTTGGTGAAAGTGGTTCAGGAAAATCCACAATTGGGAAAATTCTAGTAGGGCTGCTTGGCCCTTCAAATGGCAAAGTTGAAATCGAAGGCGTTGATCTTTTCCGCGAAACCGATCCGAAAAAACTCGATCATATTCGCTCCGACATACAGATGATCTTCCAGGACCCCTATGCCAGTTTAAACCCACGCTGGCGCGTTCGTGATATTATCGAGGAACCGGTTTCAGCCCGTGGTGGTGATACAAACGGCCTTGCGGAGAAGCTACTCGAGCAGGTCGGGCTTCCCCCCGCAGACGCATCAAAATATCCGCATGAGTTTTCTGGCGGTCAACGCCAGCGGATTTGTATTGCGCGTGCGTTGGCTTCCAAACCTCGTTTTATTGTCTGTGATGAACCGACCTCAGCCCTGGATGTTTCCATTCAGGCACAGGTCTTGAATCTGATGTCCGAGCTTCGTGAGGAACTCAATCTCACCTATCTGTTTATCAGCCATGATCTGACCGTGGTAAGACATATGGCTGACAAGGTAGGCGTTTTGTATCTAGGCCAATTGGTCGAAGAAGCTCCGCGTGATCAGCTGTTTGACAATCCAAAGCACCCCTATACCAAAATGCTGCTGGAAGCTGCGCCAAAGTTAGACGGATTTGAACGTGAAGCAGAAATACCGACGGGAGAAATTCCTGATCCGGTTAATCCGCCAACCGGTTGCGTTTTCCATCCGCGCTGTCCGAATGCAGTTGTGAATTGTTCTGTGGAAGTGCCAAAACCGCGACAGCTTGGAAAAACAAAAGTGGCCTGTCACCTGGCGTGAGCATAATTGCCAGTAACGTTGTAGGACGGATGATTTTCTCAATTGGGTTGAGAGGCTAGCTCGCAGTAAGTTGCCAATGTGTTGGTAGCAGTTTCAATGTCCGATGAAATGGCACGGTCCTCACTCAGCATTGGTACAGTTTGTCTTAATGCAGTGCGGAAACTACCGGCTAGTTTGCTGGTTTTGGCTGGTGCCCGAAGATCCAGCGCCTGACATGAGACTAGCGCTTCCAATCCAGAAAGCAGCTTCAATGATTCAGTCTGCTGGGTCAGTTTCCGTGCAGCAAGTGATGTCATTGGAGCCATATCTTCTACGCTATCACTTACCGGCACAGCATCCAAAATGGCAGGCATTGCGTGACGTCGAATTTCTGCCAACAAGCTTGCTGCGGTCTTTTGGGTTGGAACAAACCCAGCAGAACCATTGCCGATCGGTGTGAGGTATTTGGGCAACCCGGAAAGGTCCGGGTTCATCAGTTTCTGCATACGTTGAACGCTGGCATTCGCAACACCAGCCAAGCTCAAGGATACTGCTTCTAATGCGAGTGCAAGTGCTGGTGAGTGAAAATTGATCGTCGAAAGCATATTTTCAGAATTTGCGGCAACGGGAGAATCCGATGATCCGTTTGCTTCATCTTCCCATACAGAAATTGCCTGATCGAGCAAATGTTGGGCAGCACCTGTTACCGCGGGCACGGTTCGTAAGGAAAGTGGATCTTGCACGCGCCGGGGATCATGTTCAGAGCCTTCCAGTTGCTCTCGCATCCATTGTGCACATTCAGATTGTCCGGGCGCATTTCTGAGTTTATGCAATTGATCTTGCAGAACGGATTGATTAGCGCCGTAGCCTTCAAATGAAAGTACAGTTGCAGCCTTGATCATTTCAAGGGCGCGCTTAGCCTCATGAAGTGCCGAAGCACTTACAGCGACGGTTAACCCGGAGTGATTATTAAGCGCCAGTGCATCTTTGGGTTGAAGGGTAGGAATCGTAATCCCAGCTTTGTGCAAAGCTTGGACTGCGTCTACCTGCTCTCCGTTGTACCAAAGCTTACCTTCGCCTAATATGGCTAATGCCCAACAAGCATTTTGTACAAGATCTCCTGCGCCGATAGAACCATGACAAGGAACGACTGGTGACAACCCGCTATTAAAAACCTGCACCAGGTGATCAAACGTTTCGACACTTATTCCGCTTACGCCTATCGCTGCCGAAAGTATTCGGGCAAGCGTAATCGCGCGACCTGTTCTTTCCGGCAGTGGTTCTCCTGCTGCAACAGCGCGGCCTCTTAGAAGCTGCATTTGAAATGCGGGAATTTCATCCTTGGGAATCCGATAATCGAGGTTTCCACCAAGTCCTGTATTAAGACCATAAACCGGTGTGTCGCCTTCTATCATTTGTTCAACGGTTATTCGGGCCTTGCGAAGCCGGTCATATACAGATGGCGCCACGCCTAGCGCTTCATAACTGTTGCACGCGGCAATATAATTCGAAAGATTGATCAGTTTTGTGCTTATTTTAAGCATTAGAAAAACCGAAGCCTCTGACCGATATCCATTGACTTTGCTTTGGTGAGCATCGAATGGCCCAATGCGATATCCGACAGGGAAAGGCCACGATGCCAAAACAGAATGGTTTCGTCATCATGTTCCCGTGCCGGTTTTTTGCCCGCAACGATTTCTCCCAGCTCTGCATGAAGTGTTTCTTGGCTGAGCTTTCCACTATCTACATGCGCGCGCAACGCCCCAAACACTCCGTGCGCTTGTCCCCAATCATCCATCACAATTTTACTCATGATGTCGGTCAAATTTAGTTCAACCGCCGACATTGTTCCGTACGGAATTACAAGACTGCCTGGTTTCACCCAATCAGTTTTGAAAAGTGGCGTTGGTTCTGTAAGACGTGAGGCTTCTACCAAAATGTCTGCGCCCTCAAGACAGGATTGCCAATCCTGTGTAACAATTATTTTCCGTCCAAGATCTTTTTCCAGTTTATCAGCAAATGCTTCCCGGCTTTCCGCTCGACGCGAGTGAATTCGGACTTCGTCAAAATCAAACAGATGGCACAGCAAACGGACATTCCAGTAAGCAGTACCGCGTGCACCGATATGACCAAGTACCTTTGGGTTTTTGGGTGCAAGATATTTTGCGCCAAGGGCAGTTATCGCACCGGTACGCATTTCCGTGATACCGGTTGCATCAATGATAGCTTTTGGTGCGCCCATGTTGGGATCAAAAAGGGTCAGCAACCCATATTCCGAGGGTCGGGCATGTTGATAGTTTGGTACAAAATCCCCAACAACCTTAACCCCGGCGCTATCGATACTTTCTCCGATCCACCCTCGCAAGACATTGAAATGCCCTTCTACGCTTGTTCGGGGGCGAATATGGGTACGCGGCTCGATTTCCGTTTCCCCTCGGCCTTGTAAACGAAGTGCTTCTTCAATGGCATTGAGAATTTCTGCATCCGAAAACCCAAGTGCCTCGATGTCAAACCGATTAAGATAATCGATATAAACTGGTGGCGTATCTGTAGGTATCATGCCTTGCCCTCTAAACCTGCCAAAGCCTGAGAGCCTGCATCTGGTATACGCATCTCAAACGTGTCGCGGATCACTGCGTAATCGTAATATCCCATGCGGGCAATTGGCTTGATCTTTGGAATATCAAGTTTACCATCTACGGTGATAACATCATCCGAAACATGAATCCGAACGACCTCACCATAGACGACATCCACCCAGCCAACTGATGAGTTTCCAGGCAGGCGATGGGTTGAAACATAGCGACATTCGAAATGGCAGGGGCTTTGCGCAACCCGCACACCTGGCGCATCAACGCATTCAGCCTTGGAAACAACAGCAGCTTCAAATTCGTCCACATCTGCTGCAACGGCCATTGCAGATGTATTAACCGCATCGCGCAAGTCCCATGTAGCCATATTCCATACAAACCAGCCGGTTTCTTCAGCATTTATGACCGTATCCTTGCGCCTGCCATCCGGATATTGATTTGCTGCAAACATCACCAGATGTGGATCAAATGTAAGGTTTTGCCATTGACTGTAAGGCGCAAGATTATCAATACCATTTTTACTTCGGGTCGATAGCCAGCCGATTGGGCGTGGAACTGTGCAGGACTTAAATGGTGAGAATGGAAGTGGGCATTCTTCAATCGCTGGTGCGTAATGCAATGTAGCCTCCTACAAAATACCTGGAAGTTTAAGCTGATTATCCTGTGCGCACTTTATTGCAGTTTCATATCCAGCATCGGCATGCCGCATAACGCCTGTTGCCGGGTCATTCCACAAAACACGCGCCAACCGGCGATCTGCTTCGATTGTTCCATCACAGCAGATAACCATTCCCGAATGCTGAGAAAAGCCCATGCCCACGCCGCCACCGTGATGCAGTGAAACCCAGGTTGCGCCGGATGCAGTATTCAAAAGAGCGTTCAACAGTGGCCAATCTGAAACGGCATCGGAACCGTCTTTCATGGACTCTGTTTCCCGGTTGGGTGAAGCAACAGAACCGGAATCTAAATGGTCCCGTCCAATTACGATTGGGGCAGAAAGTTCGCCATTACGCACCATTTCATTAAATGCAAGTCCAAGCTTGTGACGTAGCCCCAGTCCCACCCAACAGATACGCGCAGGCAGGCCTTGAAACGAAATCCGTTCCCGCGCCATATCGAGCCAGTTGTGAAGATGGGGATCGTCGATCAACTCCTTTACCTTGGCATCTGTTTTGTAGATATCTTCCGGATCACCGGATAACGCGCACCATCGGAAAGGGCCGATGCCACGACAAAAAAGCGGGCGAATATAAGCTGGTACAAAACCAGGAAACGCAAATGCGTTTTCAAGCCCTTCTTCTTTAGCGACTTGACGGATGTTGTTGCCGTAATCAAGCGTTGGGACGCCAGCATTCCAGAAGTCCACCATTGCCTTTACATGAACCTTCATAGAGGCGCGGGCAGCTGCTTCAACTGATTTCGGATCGCTTTCCTGTTTCTCGCGCCACTGCGCAACTGACCAGCCTTGTGGAAGATAACCATGAATGGGATCATGAGCGGAGGTTTGATCCGTAACGATATCCGGTTTGATGCCACGCGATACAAGTTCACTAAACACATCGGCAGCATTGCCAATCAGTCCAACAGATTTGGCTTCACCTGCATTTGTCCAACGGTCGATCAATTCAAGCGCTTCATCCAGGGAGCTGGTTTTTTCATCCAGATATTGTGTCCGAAGCCTGAAATCAGCGCGTGTTTCATCGCACTCGACGGCAAGACAACAGGCGCCCGCCATAACCGCTGCAAGGGGTTGCGCGCCACCCATCCCACCCAAGCCTCCGGTTAATATCCATCGACCCGTTAAATCTCCGCCAAAATGCTGGCGCCCAGCCTCAACGAAAGTCTCGTAAGTACCCTGAACAATGCCCTGCGTGCCGATGTAAATCCATGACCCGGCAGTCATTTGCCCATACATGGCAAGGCCCTTTTTATCGAGCTCGTTAAAATGATCCCAGGTTGCCCAATGGGGCACAAGATTGGAGTTTGCGATCAGTACCCGTGGCGCATCGCGATGGGTTTTAAAAACACCGACCGGCTTGCCGGATTGAACGAGCATGGTTTCGTCGTCTTCAAGTTCCTGAAGCGTTGCTACCATTTGGTCGAAATCATTCCATGTTCGCGCAGCCCGGCCGATGCCGCCATAGACAACCAGCGCATGCGGGTTCTCTGCCACATCTGGATGCAGGTTGTTCATCAACATCCGCATCGGCGCTTCCGTTAGCCAGCTCTTAGCAGTAATTTTTGACCCGGTAGGTGAAAATACATCACGTTGATTGTGACGGGGATTTGTCATGATAACCTCAATTTTGTGATTGCAGCATGGCGTGATTTATCTAGATGCATTAGTCAGCTCCTAAAGAAAAATCTTGCAGGCCAACGTGGCCCAGTAACTCACCAGCAGCAACCATACTGGTTGCTTTTTCAATATCATCAGCCATGAATCGATCGGTCGTAATCGTTGGAATAAGTCCGCGAATATGCGTCATAACTTTCTGAAGTTTTTTGCTTGTCTTCAATGGTTCACGGAACTCAATTCCCTGCGCAGCACATAAAAATTCAATTGCCAAAATGCTTTCAAGATTTCGGTTCATGCGCGCAAGACGGCGGGCCCCATGAGCTGCCATGGAAACATGATCCTCCTGATTAGCGGAGGTTGGTGTTGAATCAGTCGAACACGGGTTTGCAAGATGTTTGTTTTCACTCATCAAGGCGGCACTTGTCACTTCTGCAATCATGAGACCTGAATTGAGACCAGGTTCCGGTGTTAAAAAAGGTGGCAGATCGAATGACAGTGTCGGATCGACCATTAGCGCAATCCGGCGTTGCGAGATTGCCCCGATTTCTGAAACCGCAAGCGCTATCTGGTCAGCAGCAAAAGCAACTGGTTCCGCATGAAAGTTTCCGCCGGAAATGATGTCTTCGGTATCAGATATAACCAGTGGATTATCGGTAACTGCATTGGCCTCAATTTCAAGCGTTTGAGAAGCAAATCGTAATAAATCCATTGCTGCACCGGTAACCTGCGGTTGACAGCGAATGCAATACGGATCCTGAACGCGGGTATCATTATCACGATGACTTTCGCGGATTTCGGACCCTTCCATAATTTCGCGCATCACGCTTGCAGCTTTTATCTGACCTGAATGTCCTCGGAGATCATGTATCTCCGGGCGCAGCGGCGCAGTTGATCCCATAATAGCATCTGTCGAAAGGCTGGCCGAAACGAGGCTTGTCTGCGAGCATCTCCAGGCAGACCAGAGGCCTGTAAGCGCGCATGCGGTCGAAAACTGCGTTCCGTTTATCAGGCCCAGTCCTTCTTTTGCTGCCAGTGAATGCGGTTTCAAACCTGCAAGTTCAAGTGCCTTTGAGGCCGGCATGCGCTTTTTGTGTAGCCAGGCTTCTCCTTCACCCAGCATTGTGGCTGTCATGTGAGCCAACGGTGCAAGATCACCGGATGCGCCGACAGAACCCTGCACTGGAACCACCGGGGTAACATCATGAGCAAGCATCGCCTCAAGCATTGCAACCGTTTCCCGACGGACACCGGAAGCACCACGCCCAAGAGACAATAGTTTCAAAACAATCATTATGCGGGTAGTTGCAATGTCGAGCGCTTCACCAACGCCACAACAATGCGACAGGATAAGATTACGCTGAAGTGTAGCGGTATCTTCGGCGGCAATTTTCACCGAAGCAAGTTTTCCGAACCCGGTATTAATTCCGTAAACAGCTTGCTGATCATTTGCAGCTTTGGAGACAATTTCTGCAGCCTGTTCAATAGCATTGTAGGCAGATGAAGTAAGTTGGACGCTAGATTTGTTGCGGAATACCGCTTCAAGTGTGTCGAGGCTGGTTGAACCGGGCGTGAGTATAACAGTCATGTGTGGACACCGCCAAAATATCGGGTTTCAAGTGGATTAAATCCAATGCGATACGAAAGCTCTGCAGGTAAATCGACGTTCCAAACAGCAAGGTCCGCGCGCTTACCAATTTCCAGTGTGCCGGTATCGTTTAAACCCAATGCTTTCGCCGCATTTCGCGTTACGCCTGCCAGCGCTTCTAACGGTGTGAGCCTGAACAATGTGCAGGCCATATTCATCGCTAAAAGTAGTGAGGCCAGCGGAGAGGAGCCCGGATTGCAGTCTGTTGCAATTGCTATTGGCACTTTGTGCCCGCGCAATGCTTCAACCGGCGGGTGCTGTGTTTCGTGTAAAGTATAATACGCGCCCGGTAATAACACTGCAATCGTGCCGGCTCTTGCCATCGCCTCTGCATCCTCATCGGTTGCGTACTCGATGTGATCTGCTGACAATGCCCCAAAGCGTGCAGCTAATTGCGTGCCGCCAAGCCGGGATAATTGTTCAGCATGCAGTTTAACTGGCAGACCAAGGTCACCGGCTTTTAAGAATACCCGTTCGATCTGTGCTGTATCAAATGCAATGTTTTCGCAAAATCCATCGACTGCATCGACAAGATTTTCACTTTGGGCTGCTTCAAGCGCGGGGATGCAAACAGTATCGATGTATTCATCAGCCCGGTCTTTAAATTCAGCCGGAACCGCATGCGCACCCAAAAAACTCGTGACAACGCGAACCGGACATTCCCGCTCGATAGCCCGTGCTACACGAAGCATTCGCAGTTCTGTTTCGATATCCAGACCATACCCGGACTTGATTTCAATTGTTGAGACGCCTTCCATTAATAAGGCCTCAACACGGGGTAGAGTACCCTGCAATAGGGTCGACACATCTGCCGAACGGGTTGCAGAAACAGTTGAAACAATACCACCGCCCGCGCGGGCAATTTCTTCGTACGTTGCTCCTTCTAGTCGCAACTCAAACTCCTTTGCCCGGTTCCCTCCATGTACAATATGGGTATGGCAGTCAATCAGGGCTGGGGTGACCAGCCGGCCTTGTAAATCAACAGGCTTGAGAGATGAATAGTCCCTGGGAAGCTCCGAAAACTTTCCAATCCAGGCAATCTGCTTTCCTTCTATTACAATGGTTCCGTTTTCTATCAATCCATAACCATCAGGTTCTGCTAAAGTGACAAGTTTTGCATTGGTGAGAACTTTGATTGGGGCATTGCTTTGTTGAGACATGGTTCGTACATTTTCATATGGGTTTCACATGTCAAGCAGGTTCTCAATGACAATGATTTTTGCCGATACGGCGCTTCTTCCCGAAGGATGGGTATCGGATGTTCGCATTGAGATAAATGCCGAAGGTCGTATCGGCTCTATCGAGAGAAATGCCATTTCGTCAGCTGACGATAAACAAGTTGGTATTTTGCTGCCGGCGCCTGTCAACGCCCATAGTCATGCGTTTCAAAGAGCCATGGCGGGATTAACCGAAAAGCGCGGACCTGACCCTAATGATTCTTTTTGGACCTGGCGCCAGCTTATGTATCGATTTCTGGATCAGTTGAAACCAGAAGACATAGAGGCAATCACCGCTTTTGTGCAAATGGAAATGTTGGAAGCCGGATATGCAACAAATGTTGAGTTTCACTACATTCATCATCAGCCGGGAGGCGTGCCTTACGACAATCTGGCGGAACTTTCTGACCGTGTTATAGCTGCGACGCAAAAAAGTGGGATCGGCTTGACGCTGCTTCCAGTCCATTATCAGTACGGCGGATGTGATAAACGCACGCTTGGACCGGGCCAAATCCGATTTGGAAATGATTTTGAGCGTTTCGTCCAATTAGCTGAATCGGCTGGAAATTCGCTTGCAAACGGGGCGCAAGATTGCGTTCTAGGTGTTGCTCCCCACAGTCTACGGGCAGTTGCACCTGAAGACCTTCAAGCACTCTATCAATTGTTACCGGATCGCCCGATCCATCTACACCTTGCAGAGCAGGTCGCGGAAGTTGACGAAGTGCAGGCTTACTGGGGTAAACGCCCGGTTGAATGGGTGCTGGAAAATCTCGAACTTGATGAGCGTTGGTGCATGATCCATTGCACCCAAATGCTACCCCATGAAACAGAAGCTCTTGCAAAGTCAGGTGCAATCGCAGGGTTGTGCCCGATAACAGAATCAAGCCTTGGCGACGGCATTTTTGATGGTGTGAACTGGTTTGATCACGGCGGTAAAATCGCAATTGGCTCAGACTCCAATATCCGCATTTCCCTTTCCGAAGAAATCCGTACCCTCGACTATTCACAGCGTTTGAGGGATCGCTCAAGAGCAGCCTTGGCAAATCAGAACCACTCCACCGGACGCAGGATTTTCGATGCGATGTGTGACGGTGGGGCAATCGCCGCTGGCCGAAATACCGGCAGGATTGAGCAAGGTTTTTGGGCTGATCTGATGACCCTTGATCATGCATCCCCAGATATTGTTGGAAGAAGCGGTGATGTTATTCTGGACAGTTTTACATTCGCTGGTGATGATCGGTTAGTTCACGATGTCTGGTCGGCGGGAAGATATCTGGTGCAGAACGGACGGCATATTGCGCGCGAAAAAATTGTACAGGCCTATAAACAAGCGATAAAGCGGCTTGGCGACGAGATTTAGACCAGATACTTTTTGATTCTCAAATAGCGGTTTCCGATCCTATGCTTTCAATACTTTGGACAAGAGTTATGGCATTATTTAACGCAGCACCGGTCGCCACGCAGATTTGAGGAAGCAGCATCCATTCCAACGTCCAGGCCGCGCCAGAACGTTCCTGCTCATGGATTAGATTGCCTTGAAAGCCGGCGCATTGAACAGAGATGAAGTGGGCTAATGTAATCAATATTTCGGCACGAACAGGATTTTTCTTATGTGCCATGGCTGATGAACCACCAGTATTTGCAAGCCGAATTTCATCTCGTTCATTCTGAGCCATCAGGACGATATCTTGACCAACTTTGCCCAGGGCGGAACCTACCGCGTTCATCCAGTGAACATACTCGCAAAGTGTTGAGCGGTCCGTATGCCATGCATAACCGGGATCACCTAAGCCTAGTTCCTTCGCCAGTGCTTTTCGTATATCCGGGCCAATATCTCCGAATTTGTCAAGTGTGCCCACTGGCCCTGCAAATTGCACAATGTTCAAACTGGTTTGGATATCGGCGAATTGTGATTGGTATTTGTGTATCGTGCGAGACCAGGAAGCGAGGCGATCTCTTACTTTGATCGGTAGCGCCTGTTGCATCCTGGTTTGCGCCATTAAGCCTTGCGCGCCAAACTTTTCTGCCAGCGATTGCAGGTGAATTTCTAGCTTGTTCAATCTCGCCTCGAAAATTGCGTTGACTTCAACCAGACGAAGAATTGCGCTGGTATCAATAACGTCCTGGCTGGTTGAGCCGAAATGGACATACTGCGCATGGGGTTCACTAATTGCAGCC
Organism: Pseudomonadota bacterium; assembly: GCA_039814425.1. GTDB lineage: Bacteria > Pseudomonadota > Alphaproteobacteria > Rhizobiales > Rhizobiaceae > JAALLB01. Next base: position 1,227 of record JBCCBE010000039.1, on the reverse strand, counting down.
TTGAGCTGGCGAACAAAATCCGGAACTGCCATCCCATCTTGTATAACACCGGTTCGCAACGCTTCCATATCGGGTTCGAAGGATTTGCCCAGATCCGCAATAGCTTTTTCAGCTGCCTTCGGTATCACATCGAATTCGGTTTGTGTTTTGGCTAATGCAATCTCGAATCGCAACATTGCTGCAAGGTCGGCCTTGATAGAAAATTGCTGGGCAATTTGCATATCCCCAATAAGGCCTGAGAGAAGCGGTCCGTTGAACGGTGTGAAAGACATCGGCTAAGCCGCCGGCTTCAGGCCGAGAATCTCACGGGCCTGATCAACTGTTGCAACGGTGCGTTCATGGCGTTCACAAATATCTGCAGCGCGCTTGATCAATGCAGCATTGGAAGGCGCAAGTGTATTTCGATCAAGCCGCACATTATCTTCCAGTCCGGCGCGCGCATGGCCGCCTGCTGCAATTGACCATTCATTAATTGTGAGCTGTCCAGCGCCGATACCAGCGGCGCACCATTCTGCCTCCGGTGCCAGACGCTTAACGGTTGCAACATAGAAATCAAACACGTCTCGGTCGATTGGCATAGCGTTTTTCACACCCATGACAAACTGAATATAAAGCCTGCCATACAGTTTTCCCTCTGAGTGCATTTTAACAGCCTGAAAGATATGAGACAGATCAAACGCCTCGATCTCCGGGGTAATTTCGTACTTGTGCATTTCCGCTGAGAGCCATTCAACAAGGTCCGGAGAGTTTTCATAAATCCGGGTAGGGAAATTATTTGAGCCAACAGTCAGGGACGCCATGTCAGGTTTTAATGGCAGCATGCCGCCTCGCTCATGGCCGGCACCAGAACGGCCACCGGTTGAGAACTGTATGATCGCGCCTGAGCAATATTTTACTAGTTCTTCCTTGAGTAAAGCAAATTTTTCCGGGTCAGAAGTTGGGGTTTCATCTGCATTTCTGACATGGCAGTGGAGGATGGACGCTCCGGCCTCAACGGCTTCCTGGCAGCTTTCCACCTGTTCAGGAATACTAATTGGTACAGCGGGATTATCGGCCTTTTTCGGAACCGAACCGGTGATAGCACAACATAAAATACAGGGCTTGTTGAAGGTTTCAGAAGTCGAAGAAGACAGTTTCTTGCTCCCCTTGAAGATTGATTTCGAAACGGTATTCATTTCCCTGACGTTTTGCAATCAGAGTATCTTGGCGCTCAATTGACAGCAGTGC
>JBCCBE010000021.1:0-41144 GCA_039814425.1 Pseudomonadota bacterium | reverse complement strand
TTAAAAAATGACGTTCACTATCAAAGGCTCACATATACTGGCCCTTCTGATTACGATTGGCATCGGATTTTGGATGTATGGCGGCAAAGTGGAAATCGGCGGACAGAATAATACCGAATCGCAAGCTGTTGCTTCTGATGCGGATGGAGCGCAAGCTCCAGATGCAGAACCAGCAAATAAGACCGAGCTGTTCAGAGTCAATATTGTTAAGCTTGCGATCGAGCAACGCCGGCAGACCGTAAACGTGCGTGGTCGTACAAAAGCAGATGCAACCATTCCTGTGCGTTCGGAAACTGCAGGTATACTGGAGCAGCGTATGGTTGAGCGTGGCGACCGGGTTTCAAAAGGTGATCTGGTTTGCATTGTTGATCGCGGTGCCAGACAAGCTGCGGTTGAAAGCGCTATGGCCCAACTGGATCAAACAACCGCCGAATATGAAGCCAATAAAAACCTGCTTGAGAAGGGATTTGCAACCGACACTCAAATCCGCCGGCTTCGTTTTGGTAAAAATGCTGCCCAGGCAGAAGTCGATCACGCAAAAATTGAACTTTCGCGGACAGAAATTCGTGCAAACGTTGCCGGAATTGTTCAAGATCCTATTGCTGAAGTCGGAGATGTACTGGCCATCGGTGCAGCCTGTATTACCGTTGTTGATTCTGATCCAATGTATTTCACAGGTCAAATTTCTGAGCGAGAAGTAGGCTCCGTAGAAACCGGTATGAAAGCAAATATCTCACTTGTGACCGGCGAAACGTTAGTCGGCCAACTCAATTACATTGCCCCGTCAGCTGATCCGAAGACAAGAACATTTGCAATTGAGATTAGGCTGGATCCGACTGACCAATCCATTCGGGATGGTATTACAGCCAGCGCATTCATCAATCTTCCTTTGACACAATCCATCCGTGTCCGACCGTCCTGGCTAACTCTTGCAGACAGTGGCGAAGTTGGCGTGAAAGTTCTAGATGAGGAAAATAGGGTGCAATTTGTTCCAGTTCAAATCCTCTCCCAGTCCAATGAAGGGTTTTGGGTTTCTGGGGTTAACGCGGGAGAGCGGATAATTACGCTGGGGCAAGAATACGTTACTTCAGGCGAAGTGGTTGAGCCGGTAGAACAGACCTTGAAGACTTCGGAGGTCCAACAATGACGGGTGCTCTCGAAACTGTACTAACCCGACCTAAAACCGTCCTCACCATGATGGTGGTAATGGTGCTTGCAGGCATAATCACCTATATCAACATTCCAAAGGAAGCTAATCCAGATATTGACGTACCGGTTTACTACGTCTCCATAACGCAACAAGGGGTCTCACCGAAAGATGCAGAACGGCTGTTGGTCAAACCAATGGAAACGGAGTTGCGCGGGCTGGAAGGCCTCAAGGAAATTACGTCAATTGCTGCACAGAGCCATGCAGGTATAACGCTTGAATTCACAATTGGCAGCGACAAGGACAAGGTTCTTGCCGATATTCGAGACAAGGTAGATCTGGCTAAGGCTGAACTTCCCGAAGACGCGGAAGAGCCGGCTATTTTTGCTACAAACCTTGCCTTGCAACCTACCATCATTATTTCACTTTCCGGCAGGGTGCCGGAACGTACGCTCTACAGGTATGCAAAGCAATTGCAGGATGAAATTGAAGCCATTGCATCAGTTCGCGAAGCAAGCCTGAAAGGCATCCGGGAAGAGCAGATCGAAGTATTGCTCGATCTTGTTAAACTTGAATCCTATGACATCACACAAACAGAACTGCTCAACGCGGTTTCTGCCTATAATCAGTTAGTTCCAGCCGGATTTATCGACAACGGTAATGCGCGTTTCAACCTGGAAGTTCCAGGATTGATTGAAACGGTTGAACACGTCTATTCAATTCCGATCAAACAAAATGGCGAAGGCGTTGTTACGCTTGGTGAGGTGGCAGACATCCGGCGGAATTTTAAGGACGCTTCCAGTTATACACGCGTAAACGGCGAGAACGCGATGTCCTTGGAGGTGGTTAAGCGGATCGGCACAAACATCATTGAAAATAATATTGAAGTCCGCAAAATAACCGATGCTTTTACTGAGGAATGGCCAGACACGATTGAAGTTACATATTTAATCGATCAGTCGAATTTTATCTTTGAGGTGCTTGGCTCGCTTCAATCTGCAATCCTGACTGCGATAGCGCTGGTTATGATCATTGTAGTTGCCTCTCTCGGGGTTAGCTCAGGATTATTGGTTGGGATCGCAATACCTACTTCCTTTATGATCGGCTTCCTTATCCTGTCCGCTGTTGGTTTGACGGTGAACATGATGGTGATGTTTGGCATGGTGCTTACTGTTGGCATGTTGGTTGATGGCGCGATCGTTGTCACCGAATATGCAGACCGGAAAATTGCAGAAGGCATGCCGCCAAACAAGGCCTATCCACGTGCAGCTAAATTGATGTTCTGGCCCGTGATATCATCAACAGCGACAACCCTTGCCGCCTTCCTTCCACTACTTCTATGGCCGGGCGTGCCAGGCGAGTTCATGAGTTACTTGCCAATTATGGTGATCATTGTTCTGTCTGCTTCCTTGATTACGGCTCTGGTATTTTTACCAACCATGGGTATGGCTGTCGCTTCCGTTGGCAAATTTTTAAAACGCTATAGTCGTGCGTTTAAAAGCCTGTTTGTAGCAATTGGCTTTGGCTTTGTTGGTGCATTTCTGTTTGCGCCGGTTTTGATCAACGCCGGAATTTCCTCGCCGCCGTCAACACTTTCATTCTGGTGTGGAGTATTATTTGCTCTGGTGGGAGGGCTGTGTGCCTGGTATCTGTTCGGAAAGTTTAGCCGCACAAAGCAAGAAGACAAGCCAGAAGTAATGAAGGCAACAAGCCTTACTTCAAGCGATCAGAAACTTGACCTAGCTGAAATTCGCGGTGTTCTCGGCGGATATTTGCGTTTCCTTAATTTGGTTACTCGTGGCGTTTTTGGCAACTTGGCGGTGGTTGTCGCCGCAATTTGTATTACGGTCGGAACCTTCATGATGTTTGGACAGCTTAACAAAGGCGTAGAATTCTTCGTGGACGAAGAACCTGATATCGCACTTTTGTTTGTCTCAGCACGCGGAAATCTGTCTGGATCAGACATTAGAGATATTGCTATTAAGGTTGAAGAACGGGTTCTTAAGATTGATGGTATTGATAATCTTATCATGACTGCAACAGCGCCGGGTGGTGGTGGTGGTGGCGGAGTGAACCCTAGCCTTCCTCAAGACATGCCCGCCGATATGCTTGTTTTTGGTATGATTGAATTGGAAGATTATTCACAACGCCGCAAGGCTGTCGAAATCTTTTCGGAAATTCGTGAAGAAGTTGCCAGTTTGGCAGGTATTAAAGTTGAACTGCGGAAATTGGAAGGTGGTCCGCCAACCGGCAAAGATATACGCCTTGAAGTAAAGTCCACAAATTATGATGACATGGTCACAGCAGTTGCAAAAATCCGTGGAATGTTTGATGGCCTGAGCAACATGCAGGACATCGAAGATGAACGCGCCCTACCGGGTATTGACTGGGAGCTGACAGTCGATCGCGAAGAGGCTGGCAGATACAATGCAAGCATTCCTGCTGTTGGCGCCATGATTCAGCTAATCACAAATGGTGCATTAATTGGCACATCAAATCCGAATGATTCTGATGAGCAAATTGATATCCGCGTGCGTCTCCCCGAAGAGGAACGTTCGCTTGATCGCCTCGGAGAGTTTCGCTTGAGGACAGAAAATGGCTTGGTACCAATCGCCAATTTTATTGATGTGCGTCCAAAGTCAAAAATTTCCTCGCTAAAACGGCGTGATGGCCTCTATGCAATGGATATTAAAGCTAACCTTTTAGCCAGCGCAAAGGCAGACGGCCTAACACCAGACGAGAAAATTCAGGAGATTCAAACCTGGCTTGATGAACAGGATTGGCCACAGAACATCTATCTGAAATTCCGTGGTGCTGATGAAGAACAAAAAGAATCAGGTGAGTTTCTTACGAAAGCTGCGGGTGGCGCCCTGTTCTTGATGTTCATTATCCTCGTAACACAGTTTAATTCCTTTTATCAGACCATCCTGACTTTGATGACAGTGATCCTTGCAATCGTTGGTGTACTGATCGGCATGATGATAACCGGGCAAAAATTCTCAATCATTATGACTGGAACCGGTGTGGTTGCTCTGGCAGGCATTGTGGTGAACAACGCGATTGTTTTGATTGATACCTATAACCGCCTTCGTTCAGAAGGCGCGAGCGTGCATGATGCAGTTCTGAAAACATCAGGCCAAAGACTACGACCAATTTTGCTCACAACTATCACAACGATTATGGGGCTTATCCCGATGGCGCTGACGGTTAATCTGGACTTTATCAGTCAAACGATTTCGGTCGGTTCAATTACCGCTATATGGTGGGTACAATTGTCTACCGCTATCATTTCCGGTCTAGCGTTCTCAACTCTGCTAACTCTGATACTCATCCCGGTAATGCTTACCTTACCAACCAATATTGTTTCTCTTCCTGCTAAAGTCAGAAATCTGTATGCCAATAGAAAAGGACAGTCGCAATTGGTTGCTGCCGGTGAAGCAGATCTGGTTGATGCAGTGGCAGAAGATGCTGTTGCTGTACCTCAGGTTGCGGATAAGGTTGCAGAAAATGCAGAAGAGACTGTCACTCCTCCTAGTTTCAAGGTTCCCAAAAAACGTAAAGTTCCAGTGAAGCGTAAACCCAAAGCTAAATCACAGGCTCCCAAGAAACACGGCTCGAAGTCCGTAGCGGTGGATGCAGCAGAGTAATATTGTCTGCATCTTTCTAATTGTGACGAAGTAATGGAAATTGCGCTTTCAGTGTAACACCCTCTGCCAGCAGTCCAAGAGGTTTGTGGCTATTTGGTTTTAGACTCTGTTTGGCGGATTCTTTGTTGCCAGAAACGATAGGAAAACGGCAATAAAGCGAGATAGCATATTGCAATTGTGCTGAGCATAAACCAGGGATAGGTAATCAATGCAGCTGCGGCGAAAACTGCCAATATCAGGATTGGCAAGACAAGGTCGCGCCGTACTCTCTGAGAAACATTTTTACCGGAAAATGTCGGCAAATTTGATACCATCAAAAATCCGCAGAACAGCGTGTAGATCAATACCGGAATAGACCATAACCAGTCTTCTACAATACCGAGTAGTTTTAAGTAGACAGGCAGCAAAACAAGAAGCGCCCCAGCCGGAGCAGGTACACCAATAAAGAACTCCTTTTGCCACTCTTTACTTTTCGGGCTGTCCAGCATCACGTTAAAACGTGCCAGACGAAGACAGGCACAGCTGGCGTAAATCAGAGCAACAATCCACCCTATGGAGTCTAGTTGTGAAAACAATGTGAAATACAGCAACAGTGCCGGCGCAACGCCAAAGTTGACGAAATCCGCAAGACTGTCCATTTCCGCTCCAAAGCGTGATGTAGACTTCAGGAACCTTGCTACTCTGCCATCAATACCATCTAGAAATCCAGCAAAAATTATTGCTGCAACCGCAAGTTCAGTGCGTCCCTCAATTGCAAAACGAATGGCTGTCAAACCTGAGCAGATCGCAAGCAAAGTAAGTAAGTTGGGAACAATCGACCGCAACGGGATATCGCGCAGTCGAACAGAATTAGGATCTGGCGGCGCGGAGTTTTTGGATTTACCTTCTGGATCAAATGGTGGAAATGGACTTTCCATTAACTTGTCCTGATTACCGGTGCTATCTTATCGTTACCGAAACTGGCTAGAACTGTTTCTCCACATATTGCACGTTGACCAACGGCCACCAAAGCAGTTGCACCGGTTGGAACATAAACATCAAGCCGCGATCCGAACCGGATCAATCCAAAGCGCTCTCCAGGTGCCAGCGCCTCCCCTTCTTCTGCCCAGCACAAGATACGTCGCGCAACCAAACCAGCGATCTGAACCACTGCCACATCGCCTTTTTCAGTTTCAATAACCATCGAATTGCGTTCATTGTCTTCTGACGCCTTGTCCAGTTCGGCATTAAGAAAGCTGCCCTTTTTGTAGGATATCATTTTCACTTTGCCACGCACCGGCGATCGATTGATATGGCAATCAAATACATTCATGAAAACAGATATGCGCAGGAGCGGTTTATCGCCCATGTCCAATTGCTTTGGCGGGACTACATTGCTGACCATCGAGATCTTGCCATCAGCTGGGCTGACCACCAAATCTTCGCTGACAGGTGTAACGCGTTTTGGGTCTCTAAAAAATAATGCGCACCAGATCGTCAATCCAAGCCCAATATAAAAAAGCGGGTCCCATATCCACCCCAGGATCAAGCTTCCTACAGCAAAAGCTGCGATAAATGGATAGCCTTCCTTATGGACAGGTGGAATTGTGTTGCGAATTGTGTTGTACAGGCTCATGAACTTCCGTTTCCCGTTTTGTAGTTCTTAGTTATCAAGGCGCAATTGCAAGTTCAATCACCGGCTTCATCTTTGCGCGGAAGATATCCCAAATCATCACAGTCATGTACGTTGCGCAAGCGCTGCTCTGCTTCGGTGGCTTCAAGCTGGCGGTTCCACATTTCTGCGTAAAGTCCGCCTTTCTTGAGTAAGCTATCATGCTTGCCACGCTCGGCAACTTCGCCATCCTTTAAGACTATGATTTCGTCTGCTGAGACAACTGTAGACAAGCGGTGTGCAATGACAATTGTTGTTCTATCACGAGATACTTCATCAAGTGCAGCCTGTATTTCCTGCTCTGTCTGTGTATCAAGCGCAGATGTTGCTTCGTCCAATATCAGAATTGGTGGCGCTTTCAGCAGCGTTCTGGCGATCGCAACGCGCTGCTTTTCACCGCCCGACAATTTCAGGCCCCGCTCGCCGACTTCTGTTTTGAAACCATCTGGCAATGCACGAATGAAATCACCTATCTGTGCCATCTCAGCAGCCGCTTCGACTTCCTGATCTGAAGCATCTGGCCTGCCGTAGCGGATATTATAGGCAATCGTTTCGTTAAATAGAACCGTATCCTGGGGCACCATACCGATATTAGATCGCAAGCTTTCCTGCTGGACATTGCGCAGGTCTTGGCTGTCAATTGTAATGCCGCCTTCAATCACGTCGTAAAAACGAAACATCAACCGTGAAATAGTCGATTTACCAGCTCCGGATGGACCAACTATTGCCACTGTTTTACCGGCCGGCACTTCCAGCGAAATATTTTTCAATATTTTTCGGTCGGCATCATAATGAAAATGCACCTGGTTAAATCGAATGCTTCCTTCCCTAACATCAAGAGGTTTTGCATCCGGTTTATCCTGTATTTCCTGATCAACTGACAAGAGGACGAACATATCTTCCAGATCAGCAAAGCCTTGGCGGATTTCACGATAGATAAAGCCGATAAAATTGAGCGGAACAAATAACTGCATCAACAGAGCGTTGATCATGACAAAGTCACCAAGTGTTTGCTCACCAGACTGAACTGCAAGTGCAGAAAGGACCATGCACACAGCCATTCCAAGTCCCATGATGATGGCTTGCCCGAAATTGAGCCAGGCTAATGAAGTCCATACTTTGGTGGCCGCGGTTTCATAGCGCGCCATTGAATCCCCAAACCGATTTGCTTCCAGCCGTTCATTGCCAAAATACTTTACAGTTTCAAAATTCAATAGAGAATCTATAGCCCTGGAATTTGCTTCGGTATCGTTCTGGTTCATGTCTCTATGAATGCCAATCCGCCAGTCTGAAGCGCGAACTGTAAACCAGACATAACCAACAACCATAAATACAATGACGATCACGTATGTAATATCAAACCAGTACCAGATGACGACTGCCATCAGTGCAAATTCAAAAATTGTGGGAAGGCCGTTTAGAATTGAGTACCGAACAATTGATTCAATGCCTTTCGTACCCCGCTCAATAACGCGGGACAGTCCGCCAGTCTTGCGTTGCAGATGATATCTCAGGCTCAGCGCGTGTAGATGTCCAAATACCATTGTTGCAAGTTCACGCACGGCATGTTGGCCGACGCTGGCAAAAAGTGCATCCCGTAGCTGGTTGAATGCCACAGTTAAAAGGCGTGAAATATTATAGGCTAATACAAACATCAATGGCATGAGCAAGATCACTGGCAGTAACTCTACAAACCCATTTTTTGTGTCGAGATCACCGGTTAGTGCATCAGTTGCCAGTTTATAAAAATAAGGTGTCAGAACCGTAATCAGCTTGCCCAACACCATAAATACCGTTGCATATAACACTCGGAGTTTTAAATCAGGCCGATTTTCCGGCCACATATATGGCCACAGATTTTTCAGAGTCCGCAGCAGGCCGGATTCATCTGCGTTTACAGCAGTTGATTTTTTCTTGCCGGCTTTTTGCGCAATATTGATTGCCTGATCTGTCAATAGAATTGATGCTCTATGATGTGATTTTCAATAGCTTATACATAGGGCTCAGGCGCTAGAAATGTAAGGATTTAAAGCAGTATTTTATGCAATTACCTAGATTAACCGCTGCTGTTTTCCTCTTCAATCAACCCGTCTTTTGGAAGTTTAAATACCTGTCCTGGAAATATTAGATCAGGATTGACGATTTGACTGCGATTAGCTTCAAAGATTGTTGTATAGCGGATACCCTCGCCATAGCTGCGGTCCGCAACGCGCCAAAGACTGTCACCTCTTCTTATAATCACCGCCGTACCGGTTCGAATGACTGGAATGACATCACCGGAAGCTTCAGGCACTTCATTGGTTACACCCGAAGTCTGTGAAACAGTGGGCTGATCCGGATCCGTTTCCTGTGGTGTTTCCGGGACCACGTTTGAGGCAACTTCTTGTACTGCAGGTTGTTCGGCGGCTGGAGAAACTGCTAAATTTTCTTCCGGTTGATGAATCAATTTGACCTGTGACCGAGCAATTACATTAGTCGGTTTACCTTCAAACATATCCGCTCGGATAGCGTATTGACCCGCCAATACTTCTTTTTTTCCCTCGAAAAGAAATGCGCCATTGCTGGCAATTTCTGCTGTACCAATCAATTTGGTGTCGAAATACAGATTTACACTGGCGTTTGGCTTGCCAGTACCAGCAATAAATATCCTACCGCTTTCAATGTCCGCTGCCTCGATGAGAACCGGAATATCAGAGTTATCAACTGAGGCCGTTTCTGGTTGTGGTGTACTTTGCTCTATCTGCTCTGGTTCCGCCGCTTCGTTGCTCGCTGCAACTTGCGTTTCTTTCACAACTTCAGGCTCAGGTTTTTGAACAATTTTGGTCGCTTCCCCAGCCTCTGCGATTAAGATCGTTGGGCCTTCTCCATTATTGGATTCAGGAATATTAATCAGGCCCGATTGACGAGAAAAACGTTTGTCACCATTTTCGAGCATTGCAAATAGGTTAAGGACGTGGGACCCGGACGTTAGCGGCTTATCCAAAACGATAACGAAACCGCCATCCGCGTTCGTCGTCGTGCTGCCTAATTCAACTTCACCATCGATCAGTTTTATCGTTGTATTAGCCGGTCCTGTTCCGGCAATCACTGTGGAACCATCAGGCTCCACACGCAACAAGGTGAACTCGGGATATATTTCGACTATTTTCTGCTCTACCGCCGGTTGCTCTTCCAAAGGCTTTGTAACGCTTGGCGTGTCCGAATTATTTTCCGGCTCTGATAAAATGCTAACTGTTTGCTCAGTTTTAGGAGATTGAGTGAATATCTCAGGCTCAAGCACAACGATGCCCGTCGCCGTTACTGCTGCCAGTCCCATACCGGAATACATGTATGGTAAAAGTAATTTTATCATTTTCCCGTCCCTAGATTACGAGATTTGCCTTTGCATAGCATAATATTTGTGCTTTTGCAGTTTGTATTCGGTGCTAGCATACCTCTAGAATTTATTTTCACCAAGTCACAACCAAGTCTGAGTCGAATTACCGTGCCAATTCTTACATCAATTTGTGTTTATTGCGGTTCACAACCCGGAAACAACCCCAATTACGTCACTGCTGCGCGTAGTTTGGGCAAGTATATGGCTCAATCGGGCACTCGCCTCGTCTACGGTGGTGGATCGAGGGGAATAATGGGAGCTGTTTCCGCCTCCGTATTAGAACACGGCGGCCAGGTAACGGGAATAATACCAAAATTCCTTTTATCGCACGAGGGGGTCTGGCAACAAGAAACCGAAAATCTCGAAACTGTAATTACCGACAATATGCATGATCGCAAGCAACAGATGTTTGAAAAATCGGATGCATTTCTTGCCTTGCCTGGCGGCATTGGCACTTTGGAAGAAATTATAGAGATCATGACCTGGGCACAACTTGAACGTCACTCCAAACCGATTGCATTTCTTAATATCGGAGATTTCTGGAAGCCGTTATTTGATATGCTGGACCACATGAGTTCAGATGGTTTTCTACACACTCAGCACCTGTTAAAACCGATTATAGTTCAAGAAGCCAAGGACGCAGTTGAAATGATATCAAACGCAATTGAAAAGCCTCAAAATCCATCAGCTTAATGCGGTCTGTTTTAAAGATCCTTTATATCAATGCGCCTGCCAAGATCCGCCTAGGATGAATTAGAGAGTACAATTCATGAGTGCAAAACGCAGCACGGAAGAAATCCTTGAAGACATTTATTCAGTTTTGGACCATCGCTTTGGTCCGCCTCCGGCAAATATTGATATTTCCGTTGCAGATGCCTTTGTCTGGCATGCAGACAGCCAATGGTTACAGCCTGTAGAAAAGGTCAATCGTGTTGATATTGCGCTGCTCAAGGGAATTGACCAGTCACGGGATATTTTGACTGAAAACACAAAACGATTTGCTATGGGATTTGCAGCCAATAATGCCCTTTTATGGGGCGCACGCGGTATGGGTAAGTCCTCCCTCGTCAAATCCACGCATGCTTTGTTATGCAAGGATCATCCCGAAGCCGATCTAAAGCTTGTTGAGATCCACCGCGAAGACATCGACGGTCTGCCAGTGCTGTTGAGCAAATTACGGGAGTTGAACAGCCGTTTCATCCTTTTTTGTGACGACCTTTCTTTTGATCACGATGATACGTCCTACAAATCACTGAAAGCAGCGTTGGATGGCGGCATTGAAGGAAGACCGGAAAATGTCATCTTATATGCAACTTCAAACAGACGTCACCTGTTGCCTCGTGACATGATGGAAAATGAGCGTTCAACCGCAATAAATCCTCATGAAGCCGTTGAAGAAAAGGTATCGCTTTCGGATCGATTTGGCCTTTGGCTCGGCTTTCATAAATGTTCACAGGATGAATATCTTGAAATGGTTTTTGGATACGCAAATCATTTTGATCTAATTGAAGATAAAGATGAATTACGTCGTGATGCGCTTGAATGGGCAACGACTAGAGGCAGTCGATCTGGCAGAGTTGCCTGGCAGTTCATCCAGGATGTTGCTGGACGCCAAAACAAAAAAACCACTTGAACTAACGCTCAAGCGGCTTCTCAATATATAGAATTGGTTTCAGGCTATAACCTTGTTATACCGATCAAAATAGGCGTTTAACCCGCAAGATATTTTCTAGGATTGACGGGTTGTGAGTCTTTTCTCAACTCAAAATGCAATTTAGGTCGATCGGTTTTACCAGTGCGACCGGAGCGCGCTATAATCTGACCACGGCGCACGCTATCGCCCTTGTTCACTTCAAAATCGCGATTATGCGCATAAGCCGATACCCAATCATCCGCATGACGGACCAGAATCAGATTCCCATAGTTTGAAATTTCATTGCCCACATAGATTACAACACCATTTTCTGCTGCTCGAACTGCTGTTCCTTCAGGTACGGAAATATCAATACCTTCATTCTTTTGGTCACCATCAAGTTCACCAAAATCGGTTACAATTCTTCCCTGTGCAGGCCAACGGAAGTCAGAAATCCCACTTGATGCGGGCGTTCTAACGCTACTTGGCGTATTGCTGGCATCTGTCATGTTGGATACGGCGTTAGCAGATCCGGTTACAATAGGATCTACACCGGATGGTACCGAGCTTTGCGCAGTCGTCGTTAGGTTTGAACCGTTCGGTACAACCAACCGCTGGCCAACCCTAATATTTGAACCAACAAGATTGTTCTGCGCTTGAAGCGCTGAAACAGTCGTTCCATGCTTTTTGGCTATGCCACTAAGCGTCTCACCAGATTGAACCATATAGGAAGTCTGGCCGACAGCAGAATTCCCTAATGGCGCAGCATAACCAGGATTTTTGGTTGGCTGGGGCGGGTTCCATTGCTGATTAGATGACTGCCCGCGCGGGGTAGTTACAGTATTGTTCGGCGTTAGACGGCTTTCACTTGCATAATTGTAATACGGCCGTGGGGTAGGCACGTGAACTTTGTTTGTCGTGACTTCCCCTTGAAATCCAGCGCCTGCACGTGCAGCACGGGTTTTCGGATCATTGTCTGGAGCTGAAACTGCTGCGCTGGGTGCAAAAACATAATTCGGTATCAAAACCCGCTGTCCAGCATTCAGGCTGGAATTTACCGACATATTATTGGCTTTGCGAATTTCGCTAACCGGCACACCATATCGTTTGGACAGGTTATAAAGTGTTTCGCCAGATCTTACGACTACTTGCGTTCCGCCGGTGCTCGTCCAACCCGCTTCACCCTTTGGTGCAACCGGATTTGGTGTGATCGAAGCAGTCTGAATCACATCGGTTCCCTGCGGTGGAATATAAACGGATTCACTACCCTGTGGCGTCGGAGGCGAATACGATACCGTTGGTTGGCTTGAGACAGTCGGCACTTTTGGAAGGTTTTGTTGCACTACTGCATTTCCAACCGTGTTCCGGTTTGGAACGTAAACTGGTTGTGGATTATACTGAACCGAAGGCTGCTGAAAGTTTGATGAAACCGAGGGAACGTTCTGATTGTAATTTGGAGCATTATATGTGGGCGCATTGTAACTTGGCAGTGTCGAAGTGGGGTTCGAATAATTATTCGGCGCAGCATAAGTTGGCTCAGGGTTGTGATATAGCGCCCTGGGATCAACAGATGGAGCGATGCTGCCAACATCGTTTAATGGAATTAACCGACCCCGGGTCGAGGCTGTGGTTGTGGGATCCAAATCGCCTGGATAAGGATTTTGTGCCTGGGATGTATCTTGCGGGACCGCAGATTGATAAAATTGATCATCAAAACGCTGGAACCCTGAGCTGCAACCGGCCACTACCAGTCCAAGCGCTACAGAGGAAGACATCATTTTCAGGCTTCGTATGCGGCTACGAATTACAATTGAACGCATGACGGAAACTCAATTACTCACAAACTAACTTAACGTCATTAAAGCTTGTTAATGTTACTGTTCGGTTAAAACTGCACGAAACTACTGCTGATAATTACTAAATCGCTTTGGAAATTCCGGCAATTGAGTGCTGCATTCGCACCGGGAACAGGTCTTCTACCTGCATTCTAGCACCGACTTTAGTAATCTTTTTCATCATTTGCTGAGAATTTTCTGGCCCAATTGCTGCAATCATCACGCCATTGGCCGTAAGATTATCAAAATAATCGCGTGGGATGTCCGGAAAAGCGAAATTTGCGATAATCCGATCATTAGTACCTAGCACAACATCGCCTCCTGAGGCATCGGCAAGCCTTACGACTACATTATCTATTCCCAATTGCCTAATGCGCAGATCGGCTTTTTCCTGAAGCGTTCGGTAACGCTCAAAACTAAGCACCTTTTTTGCAAGTTTGGAAATCAGTGCTGTCTGATAACCGGTACCGGTGCCTAGTTCAGCAACCCGATGTTCCGGATCGATTTCCAATGCTGCCAAAATTTGAGCAACCCGAGAAACTGCTGTCATGGATTGGCCGCACTCGATTGGCATCTGTCCGCTGGCATAAGCCTCCGTAATATGGATAACCGGCACAAAATTGCGGCGTGGAACGTCTTCAAATGCTGAAAGCAGACGATGATCTGTAATACCCCTGGATCTTAATCCAAGTAAGAACTGTACCAGTGCTTCGCGGTTTCGATCAGACATATTCAGGCCTTAAACATGCAAATTAAGGAACCAACCTGAAAAAGGTCAGAACACTTCGGTAAGTGTTTGTTTAAAAGCATGGTCGGTTAAATCCAGTTTCAATGGCGTTATGGAAACCCGGTTTTCTCTCAAAGCCGTAATATCAGAGCCCTGCCGCTGATCTGGCACTTCACGACCGAACTTAATCCAGTAATAGGGGAAACCCCGACCATCATGACGCTTTTCCATTGAAAGGCCATGGGTAAATGCACCCTGCCCGGTAATTTCGATTCCGGTCACATCTGCTGCTTCGCAATTGGGAAAATTGACGTTTACGAGTGTCTTTTCAGGAAAATCGACTGAAAGAAGCTGTCTGATAATATCAGGTGCAAGCGCTTCACAAGTCTTCCATTTCACAAAGCGCACACCATCTGTAAAATTATAGGCTTGCGATAAGGCAATTGAGCGAATGCCCAATAGAGCACCCTCAATTGCCCCTGCAACTGTACCTGAATAGGTAACATCATCGGCTATGTTCTGTCCGGAATTTACACCCGACAGAACCAGATCCGGCGGCTCTTTCATGACATTGCGAACGCCCATGATCACACAGTCGGTCGGCGTGCCGTTCAATGCAAATTTCTGATCGTCTATTTTGCGCAACCGCAATGGTTGGCTAAGGGTCAATGAGTGCGCAAGACCCGACTGATCTGTTTCCGGCGCAACTACCCAGACATCATCGCTAAAGCTACGCGCTATGTTTTCCAACGAAACCAATCCAGGTGCATTGATCCCATCATCATTGGTAATCAAAATTCGCATCTGCTACCCCGCAGGTTCGATGGTTTCAAGGTTACCCATATAAGGTCGTAATGCATCAGGTACCGTCACAGAACCATCGGCATTTGCATAATTTTCAAGCACTGCAATCAGCGCTCTGCCCGTTGCCACCCCAGAACCGTTGAGCGTGTGAACGTGAGCAAGTGACTTGCCATCTTCTAAACGAAAACGTGCATTCATGCGCCTTGCCTGGAAGTCTCCGCAAACCGAACAACTGGAAATTTCTCTGTAGGCCTGTTGGCCCGGCAACCAGACCTCAAGGTCATAGGTTTTACGGGCTGAAAAACCCATGTCACCAGAACAAAGTGTCATGGTTCTGAAATGAAGGTCCAGCTTTTTCAAAACTGTTTCTGCGCAATCAACCATCCGCTCCAATTCATCCAAAGACTTTTCCGGCTTGATAATGGATACAAGTTCAACCTTTGAAAATTGATGTTGTCGCAACATGCCACGTGTGTCACGTCCAGCAGATCCAGCTTCTGATCGAAAACATGGCGTAAGCGCGGTCAAGCGCAATGGTAGAGTGTCGAGATCTAATATCTGATCGGCCACTGTGTTAGTAAGTGGAACTTCAGCTGTTGGAATGAGCCAACGCCCATCAGTGGTTTTGAAAAGGTCTTCGGAAAACTTCGGTAGCTGGCCAGTTCCAAATGCTACAGCATCGCGCACTAATAATGGTGGCGCGACTTCTTCGTAACCATGCTGCGTAGTGTGCAGATCAATCATGAATTGACCAAGTGCGCGCTCCAGCCGCGCTACGCCGCCCCGCAGCAGGACAAACCGGCTACCAGCAAGATTTGCCGCCGTCTCAAAATCCATCCCACCCAGCGCTTCACCAATCTCAAAATGCTCTTTTGCATTCTGGGATGGCGCCGGCGCATCACCTACAACGCGATAAATCACATTGTCATTTTCATCCTTGCCAGGCGGAACATCATCTAAAGGAATATTTGGAATTGCTGATAGAGCATCGTTCAATTCGCTAGTCAAACGCCGTTCTTCATCTTCACCAGATTGGATAAATTGCTTTATCTCGGATACTTCTGCTTTGAGATCTTCAGCTTTTACCTTATCCCCCGAAGCCATGGCAGCGCCAATTGCTTTGGAGGTAGTGTTTCTTCTGGTCTGAGCCTCCTGCAACTTCGTAACATGACCACGACGAGAATCGTCTAGTGCAATCAGCTGAATGGCACGTGCGTCGTGATTACGCCGTTCCATACCCTCATCGAACAGTTCGGGATTTTCTCTTATCCACCTGATATCAAACATGTTTCTTCCGAATAAACAGAACCAGTCCCCGGGTTAAAAACCTAAAGCACAATACTCTTAGGAAGAGACGACTTCGTTTCCGCCTGCATCTTCAGAGTCTCGCTCTTCTTGGCGACGGCGTTCGATTCGTCTGGCTGCCCAGATAGAAACTTCGTAGAGAAGGATTGTTGGTAAGGCAAGACCAAGCTGGCTTACCGGATCTGGTGGTGTAAGCACCGCAGCAGCAACAAAAGCAAGCAGGACGGCGTATTTGCGCTTTGAAGCCAAAGTGTCGGCCTCAACCATTCCGGCCTTGGATAGCAGCGTAATTGCTACGGGTAGCTGAAATACAAGTCCAAATGCGAAAATCAAAGTCATGATAAGGCTGAGGTAACTGCCGACAGCCTGCAGGTTTTGAATTTCCGCAACACCGTTTCCACCCTGCTGTTCAAGCGACAGGAAAAACTGGGTGGCAAGGGGCATGATCAGGAAATAAACCAATGAAGTGCCGATTATAAACAAAACAGGAGTAGCAATCAGAAACGGTAAAAATGCGCCGCGTTCGTTCTTATAAAGACCTGGCGCAACAAATTTATAAATTTGAGTTGCGATTACTGGAAACGCCATAAACGTAGCACCGAAAAAGGCGATTTTTATATCAACAAAGAACTTTTCCTGGAGTGCGGTATAGATAAATTTTACGTCAGTTGTACCGGCTCCCCATTGGTAGGGAATAACGAGAATATTGAAGATATCATCGGCAAAATAAAAGCAGATCAGGAAAAACACCGCAATCGCGATAACCGAGTACATCAGTCGCTGACGCAATTCGACCAGATGCTCGATCAGTGGAGCGCCTGTATCTTCCAGTTCTTCTTTCTCGCTCATGTTGCTTTTTCCGACGGTTTCGGCACGGCTTTACGGGATACGGTTCGCTTTGGCGCTGCTTTTTGCGGCGCCTTTGCTTTTGCGGCTGTCGTTTTTGCTGCTGTTGTTTTTGCCGGTGCTTTTTTTGCGGCCGGTTTTTTCGCTGCTGCTGTTTTTGTTTTGGTTTCTGGCTTGGTTTCTGCTTTGGC
The DNA here is from genome assembly GCA_039814425.1 of Pseudomonadota bacterium. Classification (GTDB taxonomy): domain Bacteria; phylum Pseudomonadota; class Alphaproteobacteria; order Rhizobiales; family Rhizobiaceae; genus JAALLB01. The sequence continues at coordinate 23,982 of JBCCBE010000021.1, read as the reverse complement.
TGTCTCAGCCGGCTTGGTCACAGATTCAGCTTCTAACTCTGGCTCCGTTTCAATCGGCTCTTTCATCGAGCGGGTAAACTCTTCCATGGATTTTTTTGCATCATCCAGGGGACCGAAGTTTTTGGCAGATGTTGCAAGATCCTTGACCTCATCCAAATCAGCATCTTTTATTGCATCATTGAACTGGCGTTGAAAGTCGCCAGCCATGCGTTTCATTGTGCCCAAGGTCTTACCAAACTGGCGCAACATACCAGGCAGATCCTTTGGGCCCACCACAATGATTGCCACAACGGCAATCACCAGTATTTCCGACCATGAGAAATTACTAAACATGGATCAGTTCCTGCGAAACATATGATAAGACATGAATTACTCGATTGCCCGATAACACAAGCTATCAGCTGGCTTTGGTTTCATCCTTGGAAGTTTTTACCACTTCCGAGGCTTTCGCATCAATCGTGGCAGGGTCTTCGTCTTTTTCATTCAAGCCTTTTTTGAATGAAGTAATTCCCTTTGCAACATCTCCCATTAGATCAGAGATTTTACCACGTCCAAACAGTAGAACCACCACCACAGCGATGATGACAATTTGCCAAACACCAATATTCATATTCAACTCCCGTAAACTTGATCGGCCCAATATCCTTCAGGCCAGTTCCATCACCTTAACCACAACATAACGGCCCTATAGTGTCCGCGCAAGCAAGCACCGTAACTGGTAAATAGGCAAAGCTATTTATGGTTACCAGCACTAAATGGCTAAATCTGGAAAAATCATAATCACTTCTGGATCAACTTCCAATTGTACAATAGTGATATCAGGGGCAAGTTGGCCTGGTTTTACGCGCACAAAAACCGGTTTTTCCATCGACTGAACGGAGACTTCAAGTAACTCCGATGTTCCCAGGAACCGACGGGTTAGGATGGTGCCCAATACCCCTTTTTGCGTTTTGTTTTGAGGCTGTACCGAAATATCAGTATATCTGACCGCTGCAATCTGCTGGATAGCAGTGCCTGATAGGAGGTTTTTACTTCCAAATATTGTTTCAGCCGTTTTGCCATTCATATCAACCGGGATTGTATTAATCTCGGAGAAAAACCCTGCGGCGTACAGGTTTACAGGATTAAAGTAGATTTCTTCCGCATTACCATGCTGAACCAGTCCGCCATCTTTTATTAGAGCAATCCGGTCACCTACCCGCAATGCTTCCTCTGCATCATGGGTAACAATGATTGCGGTTGAGCGGGTTTCACGTAAAAGATCAATAGTTTGGCCACGAATTGAGTCCCTCAACCGTGAATCCAGACCCGAAAACGGCTCATCCATTAGTAATATGCTCGGTCGCGGTGCTAATGCTCTTGCCAATGCGACACGCTGCTGCTCGCCGCCGGAAAGAATATGAGGATATTGCTCCGCTCTTTCTTCCAAACCTACCCGGGCCAAAATCCTAATGGCTTGATCTGTTGCATCTGTGCGCTTTAAGGCCGTCAAACCAAATTCAACATTTTGTCGGATAGTCAAATGCGGAAATAATGCATAATCTTGAAAAACCAGACCAATACCGCGTTTTTCAGGTGGGACAAATTTGTCGGCGCTAACTACGACACGACTATCAATAATAACCTGTCCTTGTACCTGCTCTATCAGGCCTGCAGCAATCTTTAACAGGCTTGTTTTCCCTGAACCGGAAGGGCCCAATAAACAAAGTACTTCACCGGGAACAACATCCAACGATACATCATCTACGATGGTTTTATTGCCAATATTGTAGGTTATGTTCTCAAATTTCAAACCCGAAGCAATAGAAACACCGACAGAAGTCGGTTTGCGCCATTGGCGCTCTTCACCAGACTTTTTCTGGGTCATTTCGGTCGTATTGGTTTGCACGAATATGTACTTTGCTGCGCGTAACGAAACTTGATCAGCGCATCATATAACGGAATGCAAAGACAAACTCCAGCACTAGTGCTCGTTCAGCGGATGTGTAACTTGTTATTCATCGCCCTTTGGCGGCAACAGACCGAGTTCCTCAAGATCTTCCGGCATTAGCGGATCTTCATCATCATCCAATTGATCAGAGTCATTTGGTACCGGCACCATGAAATTTGATGGCATCTGCGTATTCAGTAGGCCTGAACCTTTTAACTCGTCCAGACCCGGAAGATCCAGAATTTCACCAAGACCAAAATGATCCAGAAACTCACCGGTCGTACCATAGGTTACGGGTCGGCCCGGGGTTTTGCGTCTACCGCGAATTTTTACCCACCCAGTTTCAAGTAACACATCCAATGTTCCCTTGGATGTCGAAACGCCACGCACATCTTCGATTTCTGCCCGTGTAACCGGTTGATGATAGGCAATAATCGCCAGCATTTCCAATCCTGCACGAGACAGTTTTCGTTGCTCAATGGCTTCCTTTTGCAGAAGAAAGCCTAGATCGTCGGCGGTGCGAAACGCCCAGCGATCCGCTATTTTAACGAGGTTAACACCGCGCCCGCGGTAAGCCAGCTGAAGTTCTTGTAAAAGCTCGTATATTTCAACACCTTCAGGCAAGCGCTCTTGCAATGCCTTTTCACTGACCGGCTCTGAGGATGCAAATATAATTGCTTCAACCATTCTCAATTGTTCACGCATAAGCGCGCCGGTGCCGCTGTCATTGTCAGGATGATTGAACGTTAAAATTTGCGCTTCGTTGCTATTGGCCATGGTCACTGGCTCCTCGTTTCCATCGCTTTGATTGGCTTTTCGGTCACACCTTTTAAGTAGAGGGGCGCGAAGGCCTCTTCCTGCCGCAATTTCAACTTTCCCTCCCGCGCCAGTTCAAGACTGGCAGCGAATGAGCTTGCGGTTGCCGTATTACGTAACTTTGGCGTTGAAATATAAGGCAATAGAAACTTGTCGAGTGATGTCCAATCCCCAAAGTCACCGATCATGGCAACAAGCATGTCACGGGCTTCCTGTAACGACCACACCGCGCGTTTGCCAATATTAACGCTGGTAATTACTGTTCTTTGCCGCTGCTCGGCATAGGCAGAAAGTAAATCATAAAGATTGGCATCAAACCGGCGCTTCCGGTCAATCTCGATGGGTTCGGGATTACCGCGGGCAAAAAAATCACGACCTAAACGGTTTCGATTGATCAAACGTTTGCCTGCCTCACGCATGGCATCCAAACGCTTAAGGCGGAAAGCAAGAATAGCTGCCATTTCCTCACCGGACAGTTCATCGTCTTGCGTTTCTACAGAAGGAACCAATAATTTTGACTTCAAGAATGCAAGCCAGGCAGCCATCACGAGATAATCAGCTGCCAACTCGATGCGTAACTTTCGAACGTTTTCTATAAATTCCAGATACTGTTCTGCGAGTGCAAGTATGGAAATTTTTGCAAGGTCCACTTTTTGACGACGACCTAGTTCCAACAACAGATCAAGCGGTCCTTCAAATCCATCCACATCTACCTTTAATTGAGGATCAACGCTTGCTCTTGTGTCAGCATCGTTATCCCAATCATCATTGGTACTATTTGGGGTTGAACCTTGTTCCTGCATTTTCTCCGTGCCTAAGCAATTACTTCCGTTGGATCGGCTTCATAAGACTTATCACCGATCAGTTCTGCAAATTCATCACGTAATTGCATTTCATCCACCGGTTTTGTGTTTCCGGATATGCGTTCAAATGCATTCTGGGCCCTTTTGAGCGCTTGGCCTTTGAGATCCGGCAATACGCCAGCAACTTCTTCCATTTGCGCAATGTTACCATTGCAATGCAGCACCACATCGCATCCGGCTTCGATGGCTAACCTGGTTCGGGACGAGAAGTTACCTGATAGGGCATGCATGGCTATGTCATCACACATCAACAGCCCATCAAAACCGATCACTCCGCGAATTATTTCATCAATGATCGTTTTGGATGTCGTTGCAGGAAAATCTGGGTCAATTGCTTCGTAAACCACATGGGCTGTCATGGCCATGGGCATCGCTGATAACTGCTGAAAAGGAACAAAATCAGTGGCTTTCAGTTCATCGAGAGGCGTGCCTACCCGCGGCAATTCCATGTGACTGTCTGAACCTGCCCTGCCATGACCCGGAATGTGTTTAATAACCGGCAGAACACCACCATCCAGCATTCCGACACAAGCAGCACGCCCCAAACAGGTTATGGTTTCTGCATCCGTGCCGTAGGCCCGATCGCCGATCACGTCATGACTTCCAGGAACCGGCACATCCAAAACCGGAAGGCAATCTACATTAATGCCAAGCCTTGCAAGATCGAATGCCATTAAACGCGACTGAAGCCACGCAAGCCGCTGTCCTACAGCCTTATCCTGTTTATACCGCTGGCCTATCAATGATCCAGAATGGTATTCTGGCCAGTGTGGCGGCCGCAAACGCCGCACACGACCGCCCTCCTGATCAATCAGAACCGGCACATCATCATGCGAAACACAGCTTTTCAGCTGAGACACGAGAGCAGTTACCTGTGCAGGGGTGTCAATATTTCGACCGAACAAGATAAATCCAAAGGGTTGGGTTTTTTGGAAAAATTCCCGTTCCTGCTCGTTTAGTTCCAAGCCTGAACATCCGAATATAGCCGCACTGATTCTCATGGGCGAATCATACCATCTTGGATAGCTTATCCAAAACTAAACCAAGCCGCAGATGCCTCCAGAATACTTTGTCTGCAAAGGATCAACGAGTAACGAAACAGCTGCCGCCAGAATTCTTCAAACCATTGCAGAGCTGATTTGCATCACTTCTCGAAGCGGTTTGAACCCGAACCCGATAGAATGTCGAACCATTTACGTTAGCCTGCTGGATGTTGATTGGACGCCCTTGCAATGCTGAAAAACGATTCTGCATGTTTTGATAGGACGTTTGCGCAGCTTCACGCGACCGTTGAGATGAGACTTGCACGACCCACTCACTAGAAGCGGCTGGTTGTGGTGCGGGTGTTGCGGGTGCAGAAGCAGTAACTACAGGTTTAGGTGCCGGTGCCGGTGCCGTAATTTTTGGTGCGGCTGCTACCTGGACTGGTTTTGGCAATGGGCTTACCTCTGGGATAGCCAGACTTCCAGTTTCCTTGGCACCGTCGATGGATGCCTGTTGTGTTATCACAGTTGTTTCAACGGGCTTTGGCTTGGAAATTTCTGACGCGACGGTTTGCAGGTCGCTTGAGGCAGAATTCAAAGCTTCATTTGCAGCATTGGCGGCATTCGCAATTGAATTTTCTGCCTGGCTCAAAAGATTAGGCGTTTCGCTCTTAACGATCGTTCCGTCCGGTTTTACGGTAAGCGTCTGTACGACGCGGGGCGCTATACCCGTGATACCTTCATCAGCATTGTTGTTGGTTGCATCAGAGGCGGTTAGACGATCACTGCCTTTAGGCTCCAAATTCGTTTCAACCAAGCGGTTTTTCTGCACTTTAACGGGCTCTTCGGTATTGGAAACCAAGCTGTTTTGACCGCCGGCATCAAGGTTTTGTCCTTCGACTTTTCCGTAAGAAGCCTTGTCCTGATTTGCAATAACCCTTCCGCCCGGATCATCCGGTTTCAACTTAATTGGATCCCTATCAGCCTGAATTAGAGGCGGCTGGTCACCGCTTGTCGTAGCATCTGAGCCCAAAAAGCCGTATCCAGTAACGATAACTCCGGCGAACAGGGCTATCACCAGTGCTGCTATTGCGTAGGGACGTGCACCACCTCCGGATTTTTCATTCGACGAAGAACCGTCAACTTCTGCGCCGCTTTCAATTGGCGGCACCTGGTCTATATGATCTGGTTCTGTAAATGCGTCCGCTACGCCATCAAATTGTGCGACAGGCGGATTGACCTGTGCATGTTCCGGTTCAAATATTGCTTCTTGAATTGCAGCTACTTCAACCTGTTCATTTTGCAGTTCTTCTTCAAACAAACTCTCAAAGTCCAGCTCAACACCGTCTTCCGCCTGCTCATAAACTTCAGCTTCCGCTTGGATTTGCGTATCGTCTGGAAACGGCTCCGCGACGGCAGGAGCATATTCTACCGCGTCTTCGATTATTTCACGTTCAGCGGATGGATTATTGAACATCTCCTCAAATTCGCTGGCGAACTCATCTTCGATGCTTCTTTCAACGGAAGGTTCCTCGACTTCAGGTTCAATTATTGAAACGGGCAGTGCAGCAGGATTTGGCGAATAGTCCGGTATTGCTTCCAGCGCTGCTTCAGGAGCCGGCTCTTCAGGAGCTTCAGGAATTTCTGGAATTTCAGGAACTTCAGGAACTTCAGGAACTTCAGGAACTTCAGGTTCATTTGAAAGAAATGAGATCAGTTCGTCTTCAAAACTATTTGTTGGTCGCGGCAACGTATTCGGCAATTGCGGAGTGGCAGTATCGTCAAGCACAACGTCTGAAAATCTTTTGGCTAATTCATCACTAACACCAGCGGTTGGCATTTCGGGCTCAAACGCTGGAGGCAGGTCTGTTTCCGGTGCAATCGTTTCTGCAACGGCTAGTTCAAGTTCTTCTGCTTGTTGGGATTGCGGGACTTCAAATGCATCTTCGAGCTGTTCTGAATTGATTACTTCAGGCTCAGGTAGATCAAGCGCTTCGACTTCCGGTACAACATATTCCAGGCTTTCGGTCGCCTCCAATGCTTCAGGTTGAAGTGCTTCGGCACCTTCCGGCTCATCGAAAATCAGGTTATCTTCCAACAGTTCGGCGAAATCGTTTTCCATATCCAAATTGGTTTCGGCGATGGATACCTCTTCCATAGGCGGCAAATCTTCTTCCGTCGATTGCGGGGCGGCTTCTTTTTCATAAATACCGGCTTCTACCAGCAGTTCAGCTGTATCTTCCTGAACAGGCTCGTCAGACAATTCTTCTTCTGGCTCTCCGGCAACAATTCGAGCCAATTCTGCCAACGGATCCTCATCCGGCAGTTCATTATCTAAAGACGAATATTCGGGATCGTACGCATTACTCATAATTTACCCACCAACTGGTTTGCACACCAAACATCGATCATCTGTTGGCGAATTACTGCGTATTATCACCGCATTTCGTCGGGTGCGTCTACGCCTGTGATATGTAATCCACTTTGAATGACACAAATGACAGCTTGTAACAAGCCAAGCCGAGCACAGGTTAATTGTGCATTTTTATGGTTAATAAACCGTAATTCTGGCAATTCTTTGCCGCGACTCCAATGAGAATGCAGTTGAGACGCCAGCTCATAAAGATAAAAAACCAGCCTATGAGGCTCATCTGCGCGGGCAGCCTGTTCAATAATCCTTGGAAATTCGGCGGCTTTTTTCACAAGCCCAATTTCACCGGGATCAGAAAGAAGAGCGAAATCCGCCTCTCTCAAAGCAGCAGTGTCTGTCATTAAATCAGGCAATTCAGTTTCAATCTGTCTGAACACCGATTTAATTCGCGCATGTGCATATTGTACATAAAAGACCGGATTATCTTTAGACTGCTCTGTTACCTTGGCAAAATCAAAATCAAGCGGCGCTTCTGCCTTGCGATAAAGCATCATGAACCGCACTGCGTCTCGTCCAACTTCTTCGACCACATCACGAAGTGTGACGAAGTTCCCTGCCCTTTTCGACATTTTAACCGGTTCGCCGTTGCGCAACAGTTTTACAAGCTGACAAAATAAGACGTCCAGTTCTGCTTCGTCTCCTGCTACTGCCTTAGCAACTGCCTTCAAACGTTTCGCATATCCAGAATGATCTGCTCCAAGCACATAGACCATGCGTTTGAACCCGCGATCGTACTTGTCTTGAAAATAGGCAACATCAGCCGCAAAATAAGTATAGTTTCCATCAGATTTTATAAGTGCACGGTCGGTATCGTCGCCAACGTCTGTCGAGCGAAACAGGGTCTGCTCGCGATCTTCCCAGTCTTCTGGCATTTCACCCTTAGGCGGCGGCAATCGACCTTCGTACACATAACCTTTGTCCCGCATTTTCTGGAGCATGGTATCAATTGTGGACAGTCCATCGTTACGAACATGCAAAGCCGTTTCCGAGAAAAACACATCATGTTCAATGTTAAGCGCCCGCAGATCATCCTTAATCATATTCAACATCGCTTCAACGACATGGTTCCGCAGCAGCGTTTTTAAGTCGCTTGCCCCCTTATCCAGCAGTGTTTTTCCATATTGATCAACAAGATCCCTTGCAGGTTGAATTAGATACGCACCAGGATAAAGCCCTTCCGGAACAGGGCCCACATCCTCGCCAAGAGCCTCGCGATAACGATGTAATATTGATTCCGCCAACACATCTATCTGCGCACCGGCATCATTCACGTAATACTCTTTGGTAACTTTGAAACCGGCAAAGTCCAGAAGATTGGCTAGCGCATCGCCAACAACTGCACCACGGCAATGACCGACATGCATGGGGCCAGTTGGATTAGCAGATACATATTCCACATTGACCGCCATACCGTTTGAAACCAGTCCGCGCCCGTAGTTCTCACCAGCATCAAGGATAGTTGCCAAATGATCCTGCCAGAATTCTGGACTCAACCGGATGTTGATAAATCCCGGACCCGCTATTTCGAGCGATGCGACGCCGTCCAACTGCTCAATCTTAGGAGATATAGTTTCAGCCAGTTGCCGTGGATTAGTCTTTGCAGCCTTGGCAATAACCATTGCAGCATTAGTGGCCAAATCTCCGTGTGAGGGATCACGCGGAGGTTCAACTGACACTTTCTCGACAAGGGTTTCTGGAACATTTTCCAGGCCAAGTGCGGTAATTATTTGTCTTATTTGTATCTCAAAATTTGAAAACAGGTTCATCTGTGGAACTTCTTAAGCTGTATGGGGTCAGTATTTTCGCAAGTTGACCGGGCCTAACTCAATTCTGGAGTGTGGTCAAACAGCCTACGATGTTCCGAAATTGCATAACCATCAGTCATGCTTGAAAGAAAGTCGGCGATTGTTCTTTCTTTATGCGCATCTGTATTGTTCTGTAAACGCTCCAAAAGGCTGGGCGGTGCGCGCTCAATATCTCTGCGATAGGCGGTAAACAAGTCAGACAAAATAGACTCAGCTGCCTTACGCATTTTCATTACTACCGGCGCCCGATACATCCTTTCGTATAGAAAGGCTTTAATTATCTTTTCATGGCCGGACATTTCTTTACTAAAGGTGGCAAAAGGAAAATCTGAATTGCGAATATCTGCTGCGGATTTAGGCTTCAATGTACCAAGCCGGACTACCGTCGTTGCGATTGCATCCTCAACCATTTTTGTAATCTGATTTCGAACGATTTCATGATGCAGTCGGCGGGCTTCAAGCTTCGGGTAGTCGCGTTCAACGTCTTCAATACGCTCTTTTGATATCGGAAGCTCTTTGACATCTTCAAGACTGAACAAACCTGCGCGAAGTCCGTCGTCTATATCATGGGCATTGTAGGCAATATCATCAGCAATGGCTGCGCATTGCGCTTCAAGGCTGGAATGGGTTGCCAACTCAAGGTCGAACTTTTCGTTGAAATTTGTAATCGCTAGGGGAATACCACTGCCTTTTAAAGGTCCATTATGTTTGACCAAGCCTTCTAGCGTTTCCCAACACAGATTAAGCCCGTCAAATTGTGCGTATTGTTGTTCAAGTTCCGTCACAATCTTGAGTGATTGTTCATTGTGATCAAATCCACCCCAGTCCTGCATCAATACATCAAGTGTATCTTCTCCTGCATGACCAAACGGTGTGTGCCCAAAGTCATGACAAAGCGCAAGTGCCTCGGCAAGGTCTTCATCAACGCCAAAAGCACGAGCAAGTGAACGGGCAATCTGGGATACTTCAATCGAATGCGTGAGGCGGGTGCGATAATGGTCACCCACATGATATACAAAAACCTGCGTTTTATGTTTTAGTCTGCGGAATGCGGTAGAATGGATAATCCGGTCCCTATCACGCTGGAAAGGCGTCCGCGTTGGGCTCTCCGGTTCATCGTAGTAACGGCCGCGACTTTCATCAGCAGCACACGCATATGGCGCCAGACCTTCCCGGCCAAATGAGATGCCGTCAAAATTTTTCATACCAGATACTCAATTAGGCAACGATTTATGAACGATAGTTCAACACTATAACTATTTATTGAACTGGTCTTAATCGTCCCCATCTTATAAACAGGACAATAAAGCCTTTGACAAATTGTAACCTCTGGACAAAATAAGCACATGAACGCGATTGATCCAAATGTTCCGGTAACTGCGAGTGACGCCGCTCTCAAACGGATTTCTAGCATCCTTTCTGGTGATACGGAAAATATTGCCTTGCGGATTTCTGTGGAAGGCGGGGGATGTTCTGGGTTTTCCTACAAGTTTGATTTGACCAACGAACAGTCTGACGATGATTTCGTGATTGAGGGCGAAGACGCAAAAATCTTGATCGATTCAATGTCGCTTATTTACATGGGCGGTTCTGAAATCGATTTTGTCGATGATTTGATCGGGCAGTCGTTTCAGGTCAAAAATCCGAATGCCGTTGCTTCGTGTGGTTGTGGAACTAGTTTTTCTCTATGAGAATTTCCACCTGGAATATTAATGGCGTCAAGGCCCGACACGCAAATCTGATAGAATGGTTGAAACAATCACAACCAGATATTGCCTGTCTGCAAGAGATCAAATCCGTTGACGAAAACTTTCCTGCCGAGGAAATTGAAGCGCTCGGCTATAATGTCCGCACCCATGGCCAAAAGGGTTTCAATGGCGTTGCGATTTTCTCAAAACTAGCCTTCGATGCGGTAGAATCCGGCCTACCAATGCTTTCGGACAATGACGCAATGGATGAACAGGCGCGGTTTTTGGAAGGGCATTTCAGTGTCGGCGGAAAGGCATTGAGTGTGGTTTCGCTTTATCTACCCAATGGCAATCCGGTGGACAGCGAAAAATATCCTTATAAGCTTGCATGGATGAAACGGTTGGAAGCCTGGGCGCGCAAGAAGCTTGAACTTGAGGAAGCTTTTATCCTTGCTGGTGACTACAATGTCATCCCTATGCCGCAAGACTGTCATGATCCGGAAGCCTGGGAAGGCGATGCCCTATTCCGCATGGAAAGCAGAAGTGCCTTTAGACGGTTAGAAAATCTAGGACTGGTGGAAGCTATACGATCAACGACGGATGCAGCGCCAGCCTATACTTTCTGGGATTATCAGGCCGGTGCATGGCAGAAAAACAATGGCATTCGTATCGATCATTTTTTGATGTCACCAGAGGCTGCAAAATTGCTGAAATCCGCGGAAATCGAGAAAGATGTCCGCGGGTGGGAAAAGCCCTCAGACCATGTTCCAGTAACGATTGAGATTGCCACCTGATCTTAATCAGCAATGCGGATTTTAACTGTCAAAGTGCCCACATTGACAAAAAATGCATTTGCGCCAACACTGACGTAATGAAATCGATTATTGTTACCAGCCTTATTTTCCTTGGAATAAACACCGCTGTTTATGCAGGTGAAAATTGTACCTGTCGGCATAAATCCGAAAATATTCCAGAAGGTCAAAGCATTTGCATGAAAACCCCAAACGGCATGCAGATGGCAACTTGCGACCGTGTCCTGAACAATACAAGTTGGCGATTTTCAGGAATGCCCTGCCCCACCTCCAATCTTTCTGTTCCAGATTCAGATTGGGTTACAGCTTTAATTCCAAAGCAATCAAAACAGATTTCTATCAGCAAACACAGAGCATTATAGGAATTACTGGTTAGGGATAGCACCTAAACCGAAGCCATTTATTTGCCGGGTTGCTTCTGCCCGATCGCCAGGCCGCGCGAGCGAAAAGGCTTCATCGTGCAAGGCGCGAATCCACTCAAGTTCAGAGCCGATTGCTCTTTGTTTGGCGTTTCCAAGCATTATCAGCCCCTGGACTACATCGCGCTTGACATGAACGCCTTCAAAATGCGCGTAACCCAAAAGTGCTTCTGCACCAACATGGCCCTTTTTGTAGGCTTTGTTGAGATTACGTACGCCTAAAGTGCCTTGGCCAAAACCGTTATCATCTTCAATCTGCATGCGACCCAGTTGAAAATGACCGGAAGGATGACGGAATACCATTGCCGCAGTCGTGTACATCATCAGGGCTTTGCCCCGATCCTCACCAACCACAGTGCCTGCAATGCCCTTACGATAGTAATTTCCAAGTGCAACCAAAGCATCGGCACTGAATTGCCAATTAGGTGTATTGGGACGAGCGTAAGGGTATTGCGCTGCAATCTTCTCATACATGCGGAACGCTGCAAGCTGATCGCGATCAACGCCACCTTCTCCCTTGTGATAGAGCCTGGCAAGTTTCCATTGCGCAGCGGAGTTACCCTGCTCAGCGGCATACTTCAAAACATCAACCGCATCGTTTTCCTTGCCCTCGTTCATAAAGCCGAAGAAGAGCTGGAAAATTGTATTGGAATTCGTATCCTTCTGGATCAGTTTTGATGCATCGAGTGCTTGTGCTCCTCCCGTTAAAAGGAGAAGCGTTGCGCCACTTACCAAAGACCGTTTAATCAAACTATATATCGGCATAACACTTTTTTTCTTTCGCTCCACCAGGATGTGTCACTGCACCATGTCGTGCCTTGCCGACAGTTTGCGCATATTTCCAGATCACCCCTGATGCATAATCAGTTTCACGCGGCTTCCACTCAGCCCTGCGTTTTTCAAGTTCTGCATCGCTTAATTGATGATTGAGTTTTCCCTCAACTGCATCAATCTCGATAATATCCCCGTCCTTTAGAAGACCTATCGGCCCGCCAACTGCAGCTTCCGGACCAACGTGACCAATACAAAAACCACGGGTTGCACCGGAAAAACGTCCGTCCGTGATAAGTGCCACTTTGTCACCATTGCCCTGACCGTAAATTGCAGCAGTCGTCGACAACATTTCACGCATTCCCGGACCGCCCTGCGGACCTTCATAACGAATGACAAGGACTTCGCCTTGTTCATAGTTTCCGTGTGTCACGGCTTCGAAAGCCTCTTCTTCAGAATCAAAGCAGCGGGCCGGACCGGTAAACGTCAAACGAGACATACCAGCCACTTTCACGATAGCGCCATCTTCTGCCAAATTACCCTTAAGACCAACAACACCGCCAGTAACGGTTATTGGGTCATCGGCGGGTCTCACGACATCCTGGCCTTCGTTCCACGCAACATGCTCCATGTTTTCGGCCAAAGTACGGCCAGAGACAGTTAAACAATCGCCGTGCAAAAATCCGTGCTCCAGCAATGTTTTCATCAAGAGCGGAATTCCACCTGCTTCAAACATGTCTTTCGCTACATATTTTCCACCGGGTTTAAGATCGGCAATGTAAGGCGTTTTCTTGAAAATTTCGGCCACGTCGAAAAGATCAAACTCGATGCCACATTCATGCGCAATCGCCGGCAAATGCAGTGCAGCATTTGTTGAACCGCCCGAAGCAGCAACAACTGCAGCGGCATTTTCTAAAGCCTGAAGCGTTACAATATCGCGAGGGCGGATGTTACGTGCCAGCAACTCCATTACCTTTTCGCCTGAAGCATAGGCAAACCGGTCGCGAATTTCATAAGGCGCAGGCGCACCGCAAGAATACGGCAGTGCAAGACCGATCGCCTCTGCAACCGTTGCCATTGTATTAGCAGTAAACTGTGCACCACAGGACCCCGCTGATGGGCAGGCAACCTGTTCGATTTCACTTAGGTCTTCATCGCTCATATCACCAACGGAATGCTGTCCAACCGCTTCGAAAACGTCTTGAACCGTAATTTGCTTTCCCCGGAAATTACCGGGCAGGATTGAACCGCCATAGATAAATACGGAAGGAACATTAAGGCGGACCATTGCCATCATCATGCCTGGCAGTGATTTATCGCATCCAGCAAGACCAACCAGTGCATCATAGCAATGGCCACGCATTGTTAGTTCTACGGAATCGGTAATGACGTCACGGGAAACAAGCGATGCTTTCATGCCCTGGTGACCCATCGCGATACCGTCGGTTACCGTTATTGTGCAAAACTCGCGTGGCGTCCCGCTTGCTGATGCGACACCCTTTTTGACGACTTGCGCCTGGCGCATAAGAGAAATGTTGCAGGGGGCGGCTTCATTCCAACAACTGGCAACGCCAACAAGTGGCTGATCTATTTCATCTTTGGACAGGCCCATAGCATACAAAAAAGAGCGATGTGGCGCGCGTGTAGGTCCAGAAGTGGTATGTCTGGAAGGAAGTTTGTTTTTATCGAATACCTTAGCGTCCATCGAAGAAAATGCCTTTTAATAAAATGTTCCGGTAACGCCCGACACAAATTATTTCATCCATGAAAGATTAGTGAAAATTGGATGCGTACAATTTGTGGCCTAAAAGGGGCAAATTATATTTCAGCGTTATAAATGAATTCTCTTTTCGATGTTGTTGCAAATCTGCCACTTTTTTGTTTGTTTTGACGCGCTGAAAGCAAAGGAAACAGTTCAATATGGTTGATGAGAATTTCTTCGACATTGCCTACTCAGTGAAAACTACTCAGGAAACCCGCGACATGTATGATCGATGGGCAAAAGTCTACAATGAAAACCTAAGTGACGGTAATTACCAACAACCTTCAAGATGCGCTGAGGCAATGGCACGCCTGGTAACGGAAAAAGATGCTAAAATTCTCGATGTTGGATGTGGAACCGGGCTTTCTGGACTGGCGCTTAAGGAAAGGCAGTATCGGTCAATTGATGGATGCGATCTATCTGGCGGCATGCTCGCAAAGGCTAGGGAGCTGGAAATTTATAGCAGGCTCTTTGCTTGTGACTTAAACCAGCCACCGTTGGATGTGCTTAATTCATACTATGATGCTTTAGCGGCTGTAGGCGTGTTCTCATTTGGGCATGTTCAGGCTGATGCAATGGATGAGTTACTTCGGATTACCAAACCTGGCGGGATCATAATCATTGGTCTTAATGATCACTATTATGATGAAGGTTCTTTAACGCAAAAGCTTGATGCGTTGGAGAAGTCTGGGAAACTGCATATCCTCAAACGTGAGCATGGAGATCATATTCCAGCCAATAATCTCAAAGGTTGGGTTCTGAGCTTGCAAAAGACTAGTATCTGAATCAAGCTAAGCCTTTAGAAATTTCAGGACTTGATCTAGTCCTATCCACTTACCTGGTTTTTAGAAAAATTGGGGTCGGCCGGTAATCGGAAATGGTACGAGGAGGCCATTTGTAACCCGATTGTCCGACCGACGACCCCACGGACCCAGGAGATGCGGCGGACCTGAGCACTCCGTAGGGTATTCATTGAAACAAATTTGATGTTCCAATGGCAAAGGATTGACTCAGTTTACTCCAAAAAGCAACGCTCGGAACGCTTTGTGAAATGGCATTCGCGCAAGATGGTTATTGTTAATGTTTAACAGTAAGGCTTAATTTTAGGAAAGTTTGACTAAAGCTTTTGGAAAAGCAAACCTTGTCTATCAGGCAGCCTCAATCATCACCTGATTACGACCAGAGCGCTTGGCGTTATACATCGCCACATCTGAACGTTTCAAAAGTTTATCCGGAGAATCAAATAAACTACTGTCTTTGCAAGCGACACCAACACTAATGGTCACGTTCAATTTTATTGACCCATTTTGTGCGTAAACCGGATGCTCTGAAACTTCTTGTCTGATCCGCTCGGCAATAGTGCGGGCAAAACTCATATCGGTATCAGGCATGATGACAACGAACTCTTCACCGCCAAAGCGACAGGCCGTATCAATGTTGCGAATGTTCTTCTGTATCCGGTTTGCAACTTCCTTGATCACCTCATCACCGACATCATGACCATAATTGTCATTTACACTTTTAAAGTGGTCTATGTCGCAGAGAATCGTTGAAACCAACTGATTTTGCTTTGTTGCCTTGGCAAACATGGATTTGAAATGATTTTGCATGTATCGACGATTATGCAGTCCAGTCAACGGATCGCGAACAGCCAATTCAATCGACTGTTGGACAGACTTTCGTAGGAAATCATTGAACCGTTTACGCCGAAGTTGCGTGCGCATCCGCGCCATTAGTTCCTGGGCATCAACAGGATGCATGACATAGTCATTTACCCCGATCTCCAGCGCTTGACTCACTACACTTTCCTGATTTGCATCCGCCATTACCAATATCGGCAACTGCCTGGTGCGTTCCAGTGATCGCAGGTGAGAACAAAGACGCAAGCTGTCATATTCGTGTAAGTTAAGCGATATGATTGCCATTTCATAATCGCTTTCAGCAATTTGAAAAAGTGCATCATTGCCGTTTGTCACTACATCCACATCATGGTGGGCAGAAAGGCTTTTGACCGTTTTCTCATAAGATTTTACCCGATCATCCACGACAACTACACGGCCGCGTTCCTGGTTCGGATCTACTTTATTAAAATCCTCAATTTGCTCGATCGTAATGTCATCCCCCGATGCAACCCGCAAGCGCAGATCATCCGTCAACATCTTCAAGCGAACAAGGCTTTTTACTCTGGTAATAAGTGCAAGATCATTCACCGGCTTGGTCAGAAAATCATCAGCGCCTGCCTGCAGCCCTTTTACCCGATCTTCAGGGCTATCGAGTGCTGTCACCATAATTACAGGAATATGCATGGTGGATGGGTTTTCCTTAATTCTGCGGCAAACCTCATAGCCATCCATTTCAGGCATCATAATATCAAGTAAAACAATATCGCACTGGCCTTCCTGACAAATAGAAAGCGCAGCCGAACCATTTGTTGCGGTAACGACCTGAAAATAGGACGCCATCAAGCGGGCTTCAAGAAGCTTCACATTGACATCGACATCATCAACTACAAGTACACGAGCAGTCACTCAAAACTCCAGACGGGCCCTGCCCTAAGCATCACCAACGTAGTGTTGAACTGTTTTTACAAAATCAGTAACTGAAATGGGTTTTGAAATGTAAGCTTCGCACCCACCCTGACGAATTCTCTCCTCATCTCCCTTCATGGCAAACGCAGTTACCGCGATTACCGGGATATGAGAGATACGTTCATCCTCTTTAATCCACTTTGTTACTTCGAGACCTGAAACCTCGGGCAATTGGATATCCATGAGGATTAGATCGGGCTTGTGTTGACGGGCAAGTTCCAATGCCTCCATACCATTTCTAGTCTGGAGAATATTGTAATTTTTAGCCTCTAACAGGTCATTGAAAAGCTTCATGTTGAGTTCATTGTCTTCAACAATGAGAATAGTTTTAGCCATAAAATAATAGTCTCACACGTAAGAAGCTTTTAGGATACACATCCCGAATCCGGCAAAATCTAAACCAATAAAGTTGACGAAAGGCAAACGCACGGGTCATAATTTTAACTGCTCCGCCAGAAAAATGGGAATAAAAGTGCGCAATCGACCTATTAAATCGAAATCCACGACGGTGTTTCTCAAGAAATCGTTAACAATCACGCCTATTACACTGTTGGGATGATGGATAAAGAATACGCATCACAAATTGCGATTGAAGCCTTGAGTTATATTGCAGGTGACCAGGAATTGTTGAATCAATTTGTATCTTTGAGCGGGCTTCAGCCCGATCAGATTTCTCAGATCGCAGACACACCTGCTTTTCTTGCAGCGATCCTGGATTTCCTGCGAACCGATGATACTAAACTGCTTGCCTTTAGTTCATCGCGAAATATAGAGCCTGACCTCATCTACAAAGCAAAAATCACCCTTGATCCTGAAATTAACTATGACCAATGAGCAAACGGGTTCAAACGCAAACTGCTTTTGTAGAGATTGTCTAAAGTGGGGCGAAGGCAGTTCAGAACGTTGTAAAAAATGTGGTAGTCCACGCGTTCTTGTTCATCCAGAACTTTCAACACTAAAGATCGCGCATATTGATTGTGATGCGTTTTACGCCGCAGTTGAAAAACGCGACAATCCAGAACTGGCCGATAAGCCGGTTATTATTGGCGGCGGGAGACGTGGGGTAGTTTCAACGGCTTGTTACATTGCACGGATCAAAGGTGTGCATTCTGCGCAGCCTATGTTCAAGGCACTAGAAGCTTGCCCGGATGCAGTTGTGGTCAGACCGAACATGGAGAAATATTCAAAGGCCGGTCACGAAATCAGGGAAATGATGCGCGAGCTCACCCCACTGGTAGAACCACTTTCAATAGATGAAGCCTTTTTGGATTTAACCGGCACGCAGCGGTTACATGGTGCGTGTGCCGCAGAATTGCTGGCAAGGCTGGCAAAGCGCATTAAGACGGAACTCAACCTGACTGTTTCTGTCGGTCTTTCCTACTGCAAGTTTCTAGCAAAAGTAGCTTCTGACAAAAATAAACCGCGTGGCTTTTCTATTATTGGCGAGGAAGAAGCATTGTCTTTTTTGCGCTCGCAGCCTGTTTCAATCGTATGGGGTGTTGGAAAGGTCACACAGAAAATGCTCGCACGTGACGGTATAACAGAGCTTGCCACCGTTCAGGATATGGAAGAAACCGATCTTGCCCGTCGTTATGGGTCTATCGGTCTTCATCTATCTCGGTTAGCCAAGGGGCAGGATAGCAGGAACGTATCACCATCAAGCGGTGCTAAATCAATCAGTTCTGAAACTACGTTTTCAGTTGATCTGGCCGATCAAACTGTGCTTCTGCCAATTTTGCGAAAACTATCAGAAAAAGTTTCAAGACGTCTGAAAGCGAAACATACGGCCGGTCAGACGATTACACTTAAGTTGAAATCATCCGATTTCAAAACCCGCACGCGCTCGCGGCAAATTAGTGACCCGACACAACTGGAAGACAAGATCTTTCGGATTGGAAAAGAATTGCTTTTGCCCGAGCTGGATGGCACCAAATATCGCCTTATCGGGATTGGCGTCTCCTTACTTGGACCGGATGAAAACGCTGATCTAGAGGACTTTCTTGACCCGGAAGCGGGTAAGCGC
The DNA here is from genome assembly GCA_039814425.1 of Pseudomonadota bacterium. Classification (GTDB taxonomy): domain Bacteria; phylum Pseudomonadota; class Alphaproteobacteria; order Rhizobiales; family Rhizobiaceae; genus JAALLB01. The sequence continues at coordinate 5,091 of JBCCBE010000021.1, read as the reverse complement.
GCCAGCGCTGAACGGGCAATTGACAAGGTGCGAGACAAATTCGGCACCGAGGCCGTAAAATTCGGGATCAATTTCAATCCGGATTCTTGATGTGGGTACTCTAGGTCTCGTCTTTGTCCGAACATTCACCGGTATCAAACAACTCTAGTTCTGCAAGGGTGGCCTGCAAAGTATAATCAGGGTAGCGCATCTTGAGATCGCGCGTGATACCGTTTGAGTAAAGCAAAAATGAAGCTTCATAGATTGGCATCGCTTCTGCGGTATTATCCGCATCTGAATTAAAATAACTCATCGTCACAGGCCAACTGCTTTTTTCTGCAAGCAGCTCAATTACCGGCTCCTTTTCCCCCTCAAATAGCTCACTAATTTGCTGCCGTTTGCCAATTACGCTGGCCGTTTGGAAAAGTGTGTCAGCTTCGCCAGCGCCATCGAAAACTGTATGCGTGGTAAAGCTCTCACCCGCCTGTGCCATTTTCAGGACATCCAACAAATGTGAAGTGGTAAAGAGGCCCTTTTTTAAACTAATTTCTCGTGGATTCTCACCCGAATGCGTAACCTTTATACCGTCATCATTACGACGTGCTGTCCCAATAACATTTTGGTCCGGCTGATCGTTTACAAAGCTTTTGGTTGAAAAAGAAAATTCTGTTCCATCTGCATTTTCAAAATTTGCACTCTGCTGATCGGTTATAAACGTCTCGCGATTTGTCTGTATTCGTGTGACAAAACGGTAGGAAACCGAAACTCCCTCACAAGCGTTGCCGCGTGTTTCGTAAACGATGCGACCTTCAGCACCTGTGATACCGGATCGCTCCTCAGCTTTGAGCAACTTCACCTCATATACAGCCCGATGAGAAACAAGATCGCTTAAGCTAGCGGCATGAGCGCTGGGAATTAGAAACAGAAATATAAAAATGCAGGAGATTTTTTTCACAGTTTTCTCGCTTGAAAATATCCGTTAAATTAGAAACCTAGTTACAGATAGTAGACTATACACCAAAGATGGCGAAATCATATGTCGGCACTTAGACTTCCAAAGTCCCCTATTCATAACCCCGATTGGTTAAAAGAAAAGCCGATTGCGCACCGTGCACTACATGACGCCTCAAAGGGTATTATGGAAAACAGCGTTTCGGCAATCAAAGCATCCATTAAACATGGCTTTCCATTTGAAGTTGATCTTCAACCCAGCTCTGATCGCGTCGCAATGGTATTTCACGATTACGAACTTGCTAGGATGACAGAAAAACAGGGCAGGATCAGAACGACACCTGCATCAGAGTTGGAAACTTACAAACTGAGCGGTACTGATGATCAAATTGCACCACTTCGCCAACTGCTTGATTTGGTAAATGGTCAAGTTGGTATCGTGCTGGAACTTAAAGGGTTATCTGGAAAAGATGATGGCTTTGTAGAAGCGGTTGCTGACGATTTGAAGGGTTATAATGGACCGGTTGTAGTGATGTCCTTCAATCATGACATCATCGTTAAGGCTCGTGAGATTATTCCTGATATTCCTACTGGCCTCACCGCGGAAGGTGACGATGAATTCTACGATATGCACTGTGAAATCGCAGAAGAAATCAATGCAGATTTTGTTTCGTATCAACTCTCAAATCTTGAATCGAGGTTTGTAAAAGAGTTTCGGAAAACCGGTCGTCCATTGATAAGTTGGACGGTACGCAGCCCGGAGCAGAAACGCTATAGCGACAAATTTGCTGATCAACCAACTTTTGAGGGGTTTATCCCTTGAAGACAGAGAGATTCACCCTTCATATCAAATTGTGAGTGATTCCTTTCAAATCAGAATAGTTTCTTCGTTAGAAGATATACCAGCCGCTTCATGGAACGCTCTGCTTGAAGGGCGGCCGCTTAATCCATTCGTGACCCATGAATTTTTGTATGCACTGGAGAAATCCGGATCCGCCATTGCTGAAACCGGTTGGTACGGGCAGCACTTACTTTTGGAGTCAGCGGAGGGAACGCTACTTGGTGCTCTGCCTTGTTATCTGAAAAACCACAGCCAGGGCGAATATGTATTCGATTATGGCTGGGCAGATGCATTCATGCGCGCTGGTGGTGATTATTATCCCAAGCTACAGTGCTCTGTACCATTTACACCTGCTACCGGTCCGCGTTTTCTTGTTCCAGGTACCGAAGACGCACCGGTGCGAAGAAAAGCGCTTATCCATGGGCTAAGACAATTTTGCGAAAAGATCGGAGTTTCATCTGCCCACATTACTTTTTTGGAAAAAGATGAATGGGAGCAAGCAGCTGACGAAAATTTTTTACAGCGAACAGACCAGCAGTTTCATTGGGTAAATGATGCGTATGAAACGTTTGATGATTTTCTGGGCGCGTTGTCTTCCCGCAAACGCAAAAATATCAAGAAAGAACGCCGTATCGCTCAGGAAACGCCGGGATTGTCGATCGAACTGTTAAGCGGAGATCAACTGACAGAGGCCATCTGGGATCGGTTTTTCATCTTCTATGAGGATACCGGAGAACGAAAATGGGGCACGCCATATCTGACGCGCGAATTTTTCTCTCTCATTGGTGAGAGCATGGGAGATCGAATTTTACTTGTTTTGGCAAAACGCAATGAGGATTACGTTGCAGGTGCCATTAATTTCATTGGCGATGATTGCATTTACGGGCGGCATTGGGGATGCACTGAAAATCATCCCTGTCTTCACTTTGAAATCTGCTACTATCAGGCAATTGAATATGCAATTAAAATGAAGCTACCAAGCGTTGAAGCTGGAGCCCAAGGGGCTCATAAACTCGCCCGAGGCTATATGCCCGTAACCACTAGATCGGCCCATTGGATTACCCATCCGGGCTTACGCAACGCGGTTTCGGATTATCTAGTACACGAGCGACAGGAAGTTAATAAACACAATGAAGTTTTAAAAGAACACGGTCCTTTTAAAAAGGAGGAACCAGAAACATGACTGGCCCTGACTATGACGATCAAAACGTATTCGCTAAGATTTTGCGCGGTGAAATGCCCTCATTCAAAGTTTTTGAAGATGAAAAAACCTATGTCTTCATGGATATCATGCCCCGCGCACCGGGCCATGCCCTGGTGATTCCCAAAACACCGTGTCGCAATTTGCTCGATGCACCGCAAGAAGTTCTAACCGCAGTTCATTATACTGTTCAAAAAGTCGCCAAATCCGCAATCAAAGCATTTGCTGCTGATGGCATTACGATCCAGCAGTTCAATGAACCTGCTGGCGGACAGGAAGTGTATCATTATCATGTTCATGTGATCCCGCGTTATGAGGGAGAAAAAATGGGCCCACCTGGCAAAATGGGAGATATGGATAAAGTTAAACTGGATGGTGAAAAGCTGGCCAGCATTTTAGCCGGCTAGCATTGCTATCTGTGCCCTTGCCTATTGGCTCGCAGCACAATTTGAAGCATGGAATTCCAGTGTTCGCCGGTTTGTCCTTGCAAATCAGGAATTCTAGACCACAATTAGTTCCATGACACGGATTACTCCAAAAGCGCCTGCAAATACGGAATCATCTGTACCGGCGAAATCTTCCACAAGCGACATTGCAAAGTTTGTTCGCACTGCGCAGCAGGTAGGTGGGCCGCAAGGCGGTAGGCTGATATTTGCGCTGGACGCCACAATGAGCCGACAGCCTACCTGGGACCGTGCCAGCAAAATACAGACTTCGATGTTTGAGGTTGCAGGTGGCGCATCTGGGCTTGCAGTTCAGCTTGTGTTTTTCCGAGGACATGGAGAATGCAAGGCATCCAAATGGGTCAAATCAGCACAAACTCTGATGAACATGATGACAGAAATCCATTGTCGCGGTGGAACCACTCAGATTGGTAAAGTGCTGACGCACACGCTTAAAGAAACCAAATCAAAGAAGGTATCAGCGCTTATTTACATTGGTGATGCGATGGAGGAAAATGTTGACGCTCTTTGCCAAAAAGCAGGCGAACTTGGGATCCAGGGTGTCAAGGCTTTCGTATTTCAGGAAGGCAATGACACAAATACAGAATTTGCGTTTCGTGAAATCGCAAGGCTCAGTAAGGGGGCGTATATGCGACTTGATGAAAATTCAGCAGATCAATTACGTGAACTTTTGCAGGCTGTTGCAGCCTATGCGGTCGGTGGGCAAAAGGCGCTGGAATCTCAATCCGGCAAATCTGCCAGAAAGCTTCTCAAACAGCTAAAATAGACCCGCAGCTAAAATAGACCCGCCAGAATTACCGGGCTTTGCAAAACGACCACGGCAATACCGTGTTAATGCACCTTGTCGAACAAAGGGAACAGGATCAACCCGGCTAGAAAACCGCCGATATGTGCCTGCCATGCTATGCTATGTTCACCGCCTCCAATTAAATTCGATGAAAAACCAAATACCAAGTTGATCGCAAACCATATCCCGATGAAGGTAACGGCCTGCCGGTTTTTCATTGTATCCATCAAGCTTTGTGCTGGCAGATAGTGCGCATGGATAGAAAACTGCCTCGTGGAGGGAAAGGCAAAACGCGCTGCTGCTCCCATATAACCGGAAATTACAGCTGATGCACCAACCATAGGTACCGGTGAATTTGCAAAAAAGGCCAAATGTGCCAAAGCCCCGAAAATTGAACAGGCTATGCTGCACGTAAGAAAGGCAAATATCCCAAATCTTTTTGAAACAACAGAACCGAAGGCAAGCATCCAAACGCAGTTCACAATTACATGTGCCCAGCTGCCATGTAAAAAGCTGTAGGAAATAAATGTCCCGAAGGTAGAAAATTCAGAATGATGTCCTGCAACAAGAGCCTGTAAGCGAATGGGAATAAAGGAAAAGTAATACAGAATCTGCAAATCCAGCGCCTGAGCAATCCAATATGTTCGCGCCACGTGAATACATAAAATGATACCCAACAAGGTGAGTATTACCGGAGGGATTAAAAAAATTGGCTCAGCCGTCTTTTTGGGATGACGGGGAAACTCAGGACTGTTCATCTGTTAATTTCCAGCAGTGTGGGGCGCTGCCAAGTCTCGTCGACTCGTGCTCGGCCAGTCGTCCATCGTGCTCGAGAACGACGTGCACGCTGGGTATCCGAACTGTTCGG
>JBCCBE010000100.1:0-10487 GCA_039814425.1 Pseudomonadota bacterium | reverse complement strand
TTTAATCCACCCATCATCGTTTGCAATGAAAGCCACGCTAATGTGGTAACAACTCAAGCCGATGCCCTTGGTATTGAACTTGGTAAAATTATCTGTGAGCCGGCTGGTCGCGACACCGCACCAGCAATTGCACTTTGTATAGAAGTGACAGAAAATGCGAGCGAACAACGCTTTTTGGTTATGCCATCTGATCATGAGGTATCAAGCAAAATACTCTTCCAGAAAACACTGGCAGATGCCTTGCCAATCGTAGATGACGGGAAAATTGTCCTTTTCGGTGTCAATCCAAACCGCGCTGAAACCGGTTACGGTTACTTGCGTGCGGGAGATAGGATCGATGATAGCGAGTGCTTTAATATTGAGGAATTCATCGAAAAACCTGCACAGCAAACAGCAGAATTGCTTGTACAAGAGCCAAATGTGTATTGGAACGCAGGCATCTTTTTCTTCCGTGGTGAAGCAATCCTTGCAGAGTTCCTAAAATTTTCACCAGTGCTTTTGCAATTTATTCAGAAATCTGTGCGACAAGGGACGTCTTCGGGCAAATTCTTCCATCCAGAGGCAGGGGCATTCATGGAAATCGAAAACGTCTCCGTCGATTATGCGGTGATGGAAAAAACGAATATTGGCGCCATGGCTTGCATGAAATCAGCCTGGTCCGATCTCGGTTCTTGGACATCAATCTGGGAAAATTCTGCGCAAGATGCCGATGGGAATTCCATCCGTGGTAACGTCTTGGATGTGGATTCCGAAAACTGTTTAATTCATTCAGATGGCCCAACAGTCGGCACTTGCGGTTTGCAGGATATGATTGTTGTTGCCAATCGTGACGCAATCCTCATCTCACCTAAAAGTAATGTTCAAGGCGTCAAAAACCTTGTGACAGGGCTTAAGAAAAAAGGCAGCCCAACTGTGAGCTTCCAACCTCAGGAGTCTCGTCCTTGGGGTGAGTTTGAAAGCATCAATCGCGGAGAGAGCCATCAGGTTAAGCGGATCGTAGTTGCGCCTGGCGGAAGGCTGTCACTGCAATACCATTTTCATCGTTGCGAACATTGGATTGTCGTAAAAGGCATTGCAACCGTCACCATCAACGAAGAAGTTTCGCAGCTTGGTGCTTCACAACAAATATTCATACCGCAGGGTGCAACACACAGGCTTGAAAACTTTACCGACGAACCGGTAGAGATCATCGAAGTTCAATATGGCGACTATCTCGGCGAGGACGATATCGTTCGTGTCGAGGACATTTATAAACGCACAGTAAGAAGTGCGAACGGATAACTCCAAAAAAACCATAATAGGGAGGCAACATGACTAAAGTTTACTTGTTCGACGAGAACGGCACGCTCACGTTCTGTGAAGAGGTGGCGAACCCTAATCGCCTGTTCCGGCGGATCGAAGATTTTGAACGCTCAGAGAGATGGTCAAATAGCGATCACCCATGCCTTCCCGGTTTGTTTGATGAAGACTTGGAAGACAATGATAAAGTTGTAAGCCTGTTTGACAAGGCATAGCACTTTTTTAGTGCGGGAGTACGATTATGACGACAGTATATCTTTTTGATGTAGACGGTACGTTGACCTTTCCTAGAATGCCGATGCGGGAAGATTTTGCAGAATTTTTCTACAATTTTTGCACAGCCAATCTGGTTTATCTTGTTTCTGGCAGTGATTACACGAAACTTCAGGAACAGGTTCCAAGGCATATTTTAAACAAGTGCCGAGGTGTGTTCTCTTGTTCGGGAGCTGAATATCGTGAAAAGGGTTTTGAGGTCTATTCACGTAGACACCAGTTTACAAACCGAATAATGAAGAAGTGCCAGGACTTTGTTGACAACAGCACTTACACGTTTCCCGTTGGGGTTCATGTCGAGAAAAGACCAGGTCTTCTGAATGTTTCAAGTGTGGGGCGCAACGCTTGTCCTGCTGAACGCAAAGCCTATCATGTATGGGATCACATTCACAAAGAGCGCGTGAAATTTGTAAATGAGATCAACGCTACCGAACCGGATTATGAAGCTTCAATTGGTGGTGAAATCAGTATTGATATCGCACCGAAAGGTTGGAATAAATCTGTCGTGAAGCGGCACGTATTGGAGCAGCATCCGGCAGCCAGCCTATTCTTCATGGGCGATCGCATTCTACCTGGTGGTAATGATAATCCACTTGCTGAAGCTCTAGATGATGGTACTGGTTTACACAGCAGCTTTTGCGTTTCTGGCTATGCTGAAACCTGGCGTATGCTCGAAACCAGAGGTGTTGAACGTCAGCTGCGCGTGGCTTAAACAACCCCGCGAAAAGATTCAAACCAAATAGATCTGTTATGAGAATGTCTGTTGTTGGAGTGCAGGTGTTGTACTCCAACCTTCCTTCTTTCGATAAATCGTTGACGGACTAAGTTGTAACATGTCGGACGCTTTTGGTATTGAATTACCGCAATGCATAATGGCTGCTTCGATAATGTCACGTTCAATTTCTGCAAAATCCTGTTCCAGACTCACCGTAACCGTTTTCTGATTGGCCGAAAAAGATTGCCTTTCTGATCGAAGCGCAAATAAAAATACACTGCATTGATCAAGATCTAACATATCTTCAGTCATGACATCACTGTCATTTAGAATGACAGCCTTGCGTATAACGTTTTGTAATTCCCGTATATTTCCTGGCCAGGAAAATGATAAAAGATCTCGCTCCGCGGGGTCGGAAAATCTACGAAAATTTTTCCCTTCCTCTTTGGAAATCGACCTTAGAAAATGATTGGCAATTTCGATGATATCAGACCCACGTTCACACAATGGCGGCAAGTGAATTGGAAGGACGTGCAGACGGAAAAATAGGTCTTCACGAAACCGCCCCTCCGCAACTTCGATTACTGGATTTCGATTGGTTGCACATACAATACGGCAATCGACTTTTATCTCCTTGTCGCTACCAACTTTCTGAAACGTACCAGACTGTAAAAAGCGCAATAATTTTGTCTGCAAAGACAGCTCCATTTCGCATATTTCATCCAGAAACAGTGTGCCGCCATTGGCACTGATTGCAGCGCCTGCCCGCTCTGAGGTTGCACCGGTAAATGCACCAGGCACATGACCGAATATCTCAGACTCCATGAGCTCTTTTGGAATCGCAGCGCAATTGATTGCGATAAAATTTTTATCCCTGCGTGAACTGGTCTGATGGATGGATTGGGCACATACTTCCTTGCCGGTGCCGCTGTCGCCTGTAATAAATACACTTGCATTTGAATCAGCTATCCGCTTGATCGTTCGACGAATTTCCACAACCTTTGGGCATGATCCAACAAACCCCTGGCGTGACTGAATAGCAGTTTTCTTACTCGTCGTTGGAACATTTGTTTTGATGTTCTGTGAGTCTAACGCAGTTTCAGCAGCTTTCCTTAGACGATCCTGCGCGACCGGCTTTATGAGAAAATCCTGTGCTCCCAATCGCATCGCCTCGACCGCAGTTCCGACAGAGCCTCTTGATGTTACTACAATGAATTTGGTTTTGATGTTCTCGGCCTCGGCAATCTTCAAGATTTCCAGTCCGTTGCTGGTTTCCAGATCGGCGTCCAATATCGCAAGTGCGTATTTTCCAGTTCTTAGAAGCTCTAACCCGTCTTCGCCATTCCCGGCGACTTCGGTACGTCGTGAGGTTTGCCGAAGCCAGTTCTGAAAAACAAGGGCAACTGAATGCGTACCTTCAATAATTAAAACATCGGAATAAACATTCGTCATGGCGAGCTAACCGGTTGGTTGGCGGGCGGCGGCAATAGGTCTGAATATCGCTGATCCGGTTGGACTATCGACACTCAGGTCTCCCTTGCTGGTGACCTCACGCGATTATCCCTGCTCGCCCTCATATTAACGTCAAAGGTTTATTATGTGTAAACAAGACGGAAAATTAAATTAAACTTAATCAAGGTTGTGGGCAGAGGAACACTTGCTTATTGCAGAGCGTTCCGCATACCTTCATTTCATCCAAAATTCGGTAATTTGGTGAATTGCATAGCAATTGCCTACTCCGCTTAGGTAAGAAGAATACAAGTGAGGAAATTGTGAGCGAAGAAACCCAGAACCGATTGCGTGAAAGCGCTTTGAATTTTCATGAATTTCCACGCCCGGGAAAACTGGAGATAAAACCCACCAAGCCTCTGGCAAATCCTAGTGATCTATCGCTTGCTTACTCTCCTGGCGTCGCTGAAGCTTGTATCGAAATCAGTAAAGATCCGATGGATGCTGCCCGATATACCGGGAAGGGTAACCTGGTTGCGGTTGTTACAAATGGTTCAGCAGCGCTTGGCCTTGGCAATATCGGCGCCCTGGCATCGAAGCCAATTATGGAAGGCAAGGCTGTCCTGTTTAAACAATTTGCCAATATTGATTGCTTCGATATTGAACTTAATGAGACTGATCCGGTGAAACTGGCTGAGCATGTTATTGCAATGGAGCCTACTTTCGGGGCAATAAATCTGGAAGATATCAAGGCACCGGACTGCTTCATTGTTGAGGAAACCTGCAAGGAGCGCATGAACATTCCAGTGTTTCATGATGATCAGCACGGAACCGCAATCGTGGTGGGAGCAGCCGCAAAAAATGCACTTTATCTCACCAAACGAAAATTCGAGGACATTAAAGTTGTCTCAACTGGCGGAGGTGCAGCTGGCATAGCCTGCCTTGAGATGCTTGTTAAACTTGGCGTAAAGCGCAAAAATATCTGGCTTTGCGATATCGCAGGATTGGTAAGCGTTGGTCGCACCGAAGAAATGACCCCACAAAAAGAGAAGTTTGCACAAGCCTCCGATTTGACAAAACTGGGTGAAGTTATTGAAGGGGCCGATCTGTTTTTAGGCCTTTCCGGTGCAGATATACTTGAACCAGAAATGGTTAAACGCATGGCGGAAAAACCGATCATATTTGCCCTGGCCAATCCCAACCCTGAAATCATGCCTGAAAAAGTAGAGGAAGTTCGCGATGATGCCATCGTTGCAACCGGACGGTCCGATTATCCCAACCAGGTCAACAATGTTTTATGTTTTCCGTTCATTTTTCGCGGTGCGCTTGATGTAGGTGCCACAACGATCAACGATGCGATGAAAGTTGCCTGCGTTGAGGGGATAGCAGAACTTGCACGCAAAACATCATCAGCAGAAGCAGCACAAGTTTATGGGGATGAGACCTTAAAGTTCGGACCTGAGTACCTTATCCCCAAACCATTTGATGGAAGGCTGGTCGCCGTCGTGGCGGGGGCTGTTGCAAAAGCTGCGATGGAAACCGGTGTCGCGACCCGTCCGATTCAAGACTTTGATGATTACATTCAACAACTGAACGGAACCGTATTCCGATCAGCCACAGTGATGCAGCCAGTGTTTGAAACTGCACGAGAAGTACCCCGCCGCATCGTATTTTCTGAAGGAGAAGATGAGCGCGTGTTGCGTACAGCAATTGCAATCAGAGAGGAAACTGTGGACGCACCAATTCTGATTGGTAGACCGGAAGTGATCGATGCGTTGGGCAAGCAACTTGGGCTTGGTGATGAGCTTTCCAGTGAATTTGAAATTGTCAATCCGGTATCTGATTATCGCTACCGAGAGTATTGGGAAACCTATCTTGACATTATGGGGCGCCGGGGCATCTCACCTGATCTTGCCAGGGCTGTACTACGCACGAATACAACTGTAATTGCAGCCGTCATGGTTCATCGGGGTGAAGCTGATAGTATGATTTGCGGCACATTCGGCAATTATCGATGGCACCTTAATTATGTCGAACAATTGTTGGGTGACGATGCGCTAAAACCTCTGGGAGCGCTATCCATGTTAATTCTGGATCGCGGCCCGCTTTTTGTGGCTGATACACATGTAAATTTATCACCAACTCCAGAACAGATTGCGGATACGGTTGTTGGAATGGCAAGGCATATAAAGCGTTTTCAGATCGACCCTAAAATCGCAATTTGTTCAAATTCACAATTCGGAACTCTTCAAACAGAATCTGCTGTTCGAATGCAGGACGCACTGAAGATTCTTGATAAAAGAAATCTTGATTTTGTCTATGAAGGCGAAATGCCCGTTGATGCAGCGTTTGACACTGAATTTAGGGATCGCATCTTCCCCAACTCGCGTTTGGAAGGTGTAGCCAATGCCTGTATTTTTTCCAATGCAGAAACCGCAAGCGGTGTAAAAAACTCAATCAAGGTAATAACCGAAGGTGTTGAAGTCGGACCAATTCTGATGGGAATGAGAAACCGCGCTCATATCGTTACACCCTCAATTACGGTTCGTGGATTGATCAATATCGCAGCACTTGCAGGCACTCCGGTTGATGCTTATGCATAACGATTATCGGTTGCAATGAAGGCGGTATCGTCAATCTGAGCGTTTGGATCGTTTGCTCGAATTATGTCTGAAAGAGTCAGATTGTTTAGCCAGGCCTTTTCATCACGGTTTGCATTATGCGTGTAAAAATTTGCGTCAGCCCTTGCTAGGCGTGCAAACTGATCCCCTACAATGCGTGTAAAAGTTTCACCTAACATTGAACTACCGCTCGGCTTTTCAGAAAGTCCGCCAACCCATAGATCAATATCATCAGGATGATCATAGGCGCTCGCCAGTTTAGCACCTACGCCATGCTGAAATGCAGGATCATCAAAATTCTCAATTAGCGCCATACCCATTGACTGACGCATTTCATTGTAGCTTGGCAGATTATGATCGCGGCCGCGTTGAATATTCAACGCCGCCAAATCAAGCACTGGTCCGCCATCAGAAAGGCCAAAGAGCTGGTTGCGTAAACTGTCTACAATTATCGGATCAACCCGCTCGGCGGTTTGTTCACTTTGCCCAGCAAGAACAGCTGATATACCATGTTCCTTGGTAAACTCTGGCTGAAAGAACACCCGCGCAAGATCGACTTTTTCAAGGCTCCCGTCTGATTTCTTTATGGCAACCTGATTGCTGACAAGCGTGTGCCCCAATCGGTAAGCACCTGTTGCAAATTCATTCGATACAGATCCATCCACTTTGCCAGGACCATAACGATAATTATCGGGATTTGCATGGTTTTCACCGATTAGAATTGGCAAAAATTCATTGTAGGTTATTGCCTGAATTTCATTAGTGGTAACCCGCCGCGCTTCATTAAAAACCGCTTCATCATTCATGTGTGGATTGTTCTTGGATACGATCCCAGCCACACGATTATGTTCGCGTGCGAAAAGAGTATGCAAAGACAGAAGCCCAGGCTGTTCTGCTGCACGTGGATCACCTGCCAGGACTTTGTCCTTTACATCGGGCGGTAAATGGCCGTCCGCATCAAGTTTCAATTTCCCACCTTCGAAACTCCGCAATTGATCTGTTTTTTCCGAACTGGCTCCGTAAACCATTGAAGCATCAACAAATGGTGTCTGATCATTAATTTGTTGATGTATGCCATTTGCATCTACTTCGGTTGCGGAACGTGTAAATGGTACAAAACTTCTGCCATTTCCTTTCGGATCAAGGTCGGGATCGCCTCTTGGCACCAAAATATTGGCGGGTTCTTCTCCCTCTCGCGAAAGTGCAATATCATGGTCGATGAATTGCCCCCAGGACCACAACATATCAGATGCACCATTGCGGTTTTCAGTTTCTCTAAAACCTTGATCAGCAACTGCATTCGAAATGGTTCTCGGGTCAGGTCGATGCTGACCAGAAAATTCACCTGTCCTTGCTTCATCACCGGCTGGCACTAGACGGGTAAAAGCCTCTCCTGCTTCAATTGGTTTTGCGTGATTAGAATGATGATGCCCGCCTGGTTTGCCATCAGCTGGGCGCCACGGACGATCAGTTTCTCCGCTTACATCCACGCTAATTGGGCCGAAACCGTTAATATTGATTGCAACACTATTGGCACCCGATCCAATTGAAATTTGAAAATCTGATGTGCTGTTGTGAGGGTGGGCCGCAGGTGAGTTAGTAGATGTTCCTGCACCTGTACTACCGTCAGTTGAAGATAAATGCCCTGAACTGATCTTTACCAGCAATTCGCTCAGCAGCTTTAAAATATTATGTATGATCTGTGAGGTCTGATTATCTGTAAGAATGGCTGTCGTTGAATTTGAGTATTGAGAAGCATGAGATTTTATCGGCCCTTTAGCTTCACCCTGACTTGTAGGTTTATTGCACTTGGAAACAGCACTCTCGTTACGACTTATGCCGGCCAGAGACTTTGAAAACGTGCGGCTGTAGGTGCTTTTGGCTTGCTTAGCTGTTTTTGATTGTAAATTTGTACCAATGTGAACACTGGTCTTTACATTACTGTCAAATACGTTTGCCATGGCTAGTCATCCGGGTACAATTTTGTTCAGAAACTACTTCCCTTCACATTGTCACAAATCCGTGATCGCAAACATTTGGGCAGAATGCCTACAAAGCGTAGGTTTCACGTAATTTGCCTCAGTAAATTACTGCCAGATATTCGTGTTATAACATCCTATAACCATGCTGATGCGCGTTATAGTTAAGCTTTTATGAAAAAATCATAGCACTCAAAGACACTGAAAATTGAAAATTTGTTTTTACTTATCAATAGGTTAGGAAATGATATTCAGTAAAAATTCATCAACCGAATTATAAGACCGTTATACGTAAGTAATTGGTGCGGATAGTGTCCACTCACAATTCATCCTATCTTTTGGTCATGTTGGAAACAGCATTAAAGAAATGAAACCTAAAAATCGGAATCGGGATCATGGAATCAACTGGCTTACAAGGGAATGGCTCTTCAAGCACCTCGCTTAACGAAAGCAATGGAGAGGGAAACGATCAACTTTCTCAAGCATTCGATAAAGCGATTGCAGAAGCTCAAAAGACACTTGCAACAACAACTGTTAAAGGTGCAGATCTTTATGCTTTAAAACAAAGTGTGAGATAATCCGATTATTCCTTTATGAAAAAACCCGCCTTATAGGCGGGTTTTTTTTGTCGAAATTTCAATCGATAGTATGGTTTCTTCCGGTTCAATGAATAGCACCCACCTCAATTAATATTCGTGCAACTTTTTCAAACTGGTTTTGGCCAATGAACTGACCGACATCCACCTTTCGAGAAAGTTCACGCGCAAGCAATGCATCCTGGAACAAAGGGATGCCTATTCCTTCAGCCTTGCGCAATTGATCCTGCATAGCGCTGCCGGTGAATTTGTAAACCACCCGAGGCACATCACAATGCTCTGGGTGAAAGTATATTCCGACCGCACTATCAAAACCACGAATGATAACGGACATACCTTTGCTTCCATCCTTAATGACACCAGTTCCCTGATCGCCACCAGCACCGCCAGGGCCACTTGAAAGTTCCTGATGTTGTTGGCGACGACGGCTTTTGAATTCCTGGGCGCCATAGATATCCTTTAACTCGTGCTTTAGTTCCTTATGCCCCATGCGTTGTTCATGGCGAAAAAGGAAAGACTGCAACGGCATATCCATCAGACCGGCAAAAACCAACATTATCATTGCTGAAAGAATGACCAACAGGCCAAGCGAATTAGCACTTTCCATCACGCATCCAAGAGAACAATGCAGACTTGCAAGCAGGGTTTGCAGCAGCAGCCAGATGAAAAGAGCTGAAAGAGCAAACCAGATGGATATCTTAACAAAGGATATGCCGAACTCCGTCGCATTGCGCCTGGAAAAAAGTTTCTTCAACCCCGCACCAGGATTAACTTTAGCGAAATCTGGTTTGATTGGATCAAGCGAAAAAGGGATACCCTTTTTGAACAAAAGGTTAGTCGTGATCCCTGCCAAGATCAGCAAAAGAAACAATGGCGCGATCAGGAAGCCTACTTCAATTATCAAGGTAAGAAAGACCGCCAAGCCGGTTTTGGGTGCGCTGGTAGCTATGGAAACGACAGAAAGATCAAACAACCGCGCAGCGACATCAAAGAAAGACCGCCAATTGAAGATGATGTACATCATACCCAGTGTTACAGAAACGCCAGACACGAAATCATCACTGGAGGCTACTTGTCCCTTCTCGCGAACCTTACGGAGTTTGTGTTCGGTGGGGGGAAGGGTTTTTTCTTCGCTATCGCCTGACATGATCTCGCCGCTCTATTTGAATATTACGCCAACGACGTTGTTCACTTCCATTAGGAACTCAAGTTCGCTTTTGAAAAAGCGGATCGAAGTTACCAAAAAGAACGGAAGAACAATCGCTGCCAGTAAGTTTTTAGTCGAAAATGCTAGATGCGTTACATTGATCTGCTTGCCAAATTTAGCTGAAATGAGATGGATAATGTCTGAGAAAAACATCAGAACCAGCAACGGGCCGGCAAGCACAAGAGCAGACAATAATATCTTTTCCACCATAGCCAAAAGAGCATCCGCTCCCGGATCGAACTGAGGAAAGACACTGTTTGCCGGCCACAATTCATAGCTTTGATAAATCGTTGCCGTAATGATCTGAAACCCACCAATGGAGGCAAACAGCCATAAGGTGATCACAGC
>JBCCBE010000028.1:0-36880 GCA_039814425.1 Pseudomonadota bacterium | reverse complement strand
TCTAATCGTTGATGTCGAGATGGAAGAAAGCCCGTTCGCAACTGAAACAGCAGAGCGTTGGTTCTGGTTTGAACCATCTTTTCATCCCGGACAGTCAGCATTACTGCATAAGCAACCGGACAATATTTATCGCATTGACTTACAGTTGGGACCCGATACCGATCCAAAGCTCGAAGCGACAGAAGAAAAAGTGCTTCCCCGGTTAAAGGCAATTGTCGGTCAAAAACCTTTCACGATTGACTGGATGAGTGTTTATAAATTCCGTTGCGCAAAGCTTGATCGATTTTTGCACAATCGGGTAATTTTTATCGGCGACAGCGCCCATGTTGTCAGTCCCTTTGGCGCGCGGGGTGGCAATGGTGGCATTCAGGATGTGGATAATCTAGGCTGGAAACTGGCGGGTGTTCTTTCCGGTCAAATAAGTTCTGATATTCTTACAACGTATGATGAAGAGCGCGGCCACGGTTCAAGAGAGAACATCCTTAATTCTTCGCGAGCGACAAACTTCATGACACCTAAATCAGAAGTGGAGCATGAGTTCAGAAATGAAGTGCTTAGATTGGCAAAAACCATGCCCTTTGCACGCAAACTGATTAATTCTGGCAGGCTTTCAGTACCGTGCTCTCTTGCAGATCATCACCTGCAAACGGCTAGCAAGGAGAGTAAATCGATAGGCACAGCCATAACAGATGCACCGCTTAAGGATAACCGCTGGCTAATTGAAATCGCACAGGGAGAGTTTATCCTGCTTGGTTTCGGGAACGTTGAGTTACCTAAAGTCAGCGGCTTAAAACGGATTGGTATCGGCCAGTTCTCAAATGAATATGATTGTTATGATCCAGATGGGTCTTTAGTATTCAACAGATATGAAAGCAACATTGCATATCTCTTGCGGCCTGACGGGCATATTGCTGCTTTATTCAATGATCCAGATAGGGCAATGGTGGAAAAGGCTTATCATCAGGCCCAGGCCGGAGGAGACCAGATTTGAGCAATTTGGATATTGGCCAAGATCAACTTGGAAACAACGGTGACGCATTTTATGAAGCGCTCATGAAAGCGCATGAAGGATTGAGCGCAGAACAAAGCAGAGCATTGAACACGCGCTTGGTATTGCTGTTGGCAAATCAGGTTTCTGATTTCGATGTATTGAAAGCTGTTTTGAGTGCGGCCAGCGATATCTCGGACTAAAACCATTTTACGCCAGTAAAAATAGTACTGATATTCGTGAACCGCCGGATGTCTTTATCTTGTGGGTGATAATGTAGTCTGCAAAACCAGCATTTCTCGGTGTCTGTTTACGCTACCTGTATTGCGGTAACTGACATGGCATTATTGACGAAATCTCATAAATCATGATCAATTTACACTGGGAATTCTGCCTATCGAATTATTCGATAGCGAAATAAAAACAATTCGTTTTTAATAGCCTCCTCCTTTTCATAATCATTTTTGCGGTTATCACAGCGGATCAAGATCGTGGCACAAAATTCTAAAACAGTACGTCTAGCCGCAGACATTGGTGGTACATTTACCGATATTGTTTTGGAAGCACGCGATAGGCTTTTTACCGCAAAGGTTCCAACGGACGTAGTAAATCCTGAGCGTGGTATTCTGAATGGTGTAGAAGTGGTTCTGAGAAATTCAGCACTTAAGCCGGAAGATGTCGGTGTCTTCATTCATGGAACAACGCTTGCGACCAATGCACTGATTGAGCGCAAGGGCGTCAAGACCGCGCTGATTACGACAGCAGGCTTTCGCGATAGCCTCGAGATTGCTTACGAAAGCCGTTACGATCAGTTTGATTTGATGATCGAAAGGCCGCAACAACTGATCCCAAGAAATCTGCGCTATACGGTCAAAGAGCGCATGAATGTAAACGGTGAGGCCCTAGTCAGTCTGGATGAGGATACAGTAACTGCACTGATAAAACCCATAAGAGACGAACAAGTTGGCGCTGTCGCGGTCGGACTTTTACACTCTTATGCCAATCCTGATCATGAGAATAGAATCAGAGAAATTTTGCTTGAGCATGGCTGTGAGGCGGAGATTTCGCTTTCAAGCGAAGTCTGTCCGGAGGTCCGCGAATTTGAAAGATTGATGACCACGGCCTGTAACGCTTATGTGCAACCGATCATGGCGACTTATCTACGTGATCTGAAGCAGGCATTCGTAGAGAAGGGTTTTGCCTGCCCAATTTTCCTTATGACTTCCGGCGGTGGCATGACGATACTGCAAAACGCAGTGCAATTTCCCATCCGATTGGTTGAATCAGGCCCAAGCGGTGGCGCCGTACTCGCGGCAAAGATCGCCAGAGACCTTGGAGAGGATAAAGTGCTTTCCTTTGATATGGGTGGCACAACCGCCAAAATTTCTCTGATTCGGGATTTTTCACCCCAGACCGCACGAAATTTCGAAATTGCACGCTCGGCCCGTTTCCAGAAAGGAAGTGGTATGCCGGTTCGAATCCCAGTTATTGAGATGATTGAAATCGGTGCAGGCGGTGGTTCGATTGCACAAGTTGATGGCGTTGGCCGGTTGCAGATTGGTCCTGAAAGTGCGGGCGCTGATCCGGGTGCTGCCTGCTACGGCAAAGGTGGCTACCGTGCAACTGTTACAGATGCAAACGTTCTAATGGGCCGAATAGACCCCGATGCATTTGCTGAAGGTAAAATGAAACTTGATACTAGAGCTTCTGAAATTGCGATCAACAATGATGTGAGTAAACCGTTAGGTACAACTGATGCGCAGAGTGCGTTTGGTATTACAGAAATGGTTGAAGAAAACATGGCTAATGCCGCACGCATTCATAGCGTTGAACACGGCGTCAATCTTTCCGATTTCACGATGATTGCCTTTGGCGGCGGTGGGCCATTGCATGCTGTCCGGCTTGCCGAAAAACTAGGCATGAACCGCGTCATCATTCCAGCAAATTCTAGCGTGGGTTCTGCAATGGGATTTTTACATGCACCGGTTTCTTATGAAGTTGTTCAGAGCATGTATACGACCTTGTCGGGGTTTGATTTTAAAAAGGTTAACGCAACTGTCAATGCAATTTCTGCGGAGGCCCATTCCATTGTGGAACAAGGCGCAAAAGATGCAGAGCGTCTCGAAATTCGCACTGCATATATGCGATATACAGGGCAAGGGCATGAAATTCAGGTGCCGCTACCGCTGCGCAATTTATCCGTTGAAGATATTGATCAGATCAAATCTACCTATGATGAATGCTACGGACAATTATACGGCAGAACTATTCCCGAGCGTGATATTGAAATCTTGTCCTGGTCTGTTGTGGTATCGTCAAAAGTAGACCAGTCAAATGCTACTTCCGATACTGTTGTAACTAACTTGGAAAAGCCAAAAAACAATCGGCAGGTTTTCATTCCAAGCGAGCAAGCCTATCAGGATACGCAAACCCTTTGGCGCCCATCCCTTGCAGCAAGTGAGCTGATCACAGGTCCAACGCTTGTAGAAGAACCACAAACCACGACATTTATCACCGGGAATTTTGCAGGAAAACTTGACCGGCAGAAGAACCTGATACTGGATCACAAAACATCATGACAGATCGAATATTAAGCGTCATAGAATTACAGATTCTTTGGAATAGATTAATAGCGATTGTGGAAGAGCAGGCGCAGACCTTAATGCGCACCGCTTTCAATCCGATTGTGCGCGAGTCTGGTGATCTTTCTGCGGGTCTTTTCGATATCAAAGGACGGATGATTGCCCAGGCTGTTACCGGTACGCCGGGCCACGTCAACACGATGGCGAATTCGGTTCGGTATTTTCTCGAAAAATATCCGCTGGAAGACATGCATCCAGAGGATATATATTTAACCAATGATCCTTGGAAAGCAGCAGGGCACCTCAATGACTTCATGCTGGTGCGACCATGTTTTCATGAAGGCGAACTGATCGGCTTTACCTCGTGTACAAGCCATCTTGCTGATCTCGGAGGGCTTGGCTTTGGCCCAGACGGATCTGATGTATTGGATGAAGGGCTTTTTGTACCGATCTTTAAACTGGTCGATGCGGGAAAATTGGACGAGACTTTCATTTCTATCCTCAAAGCTAACAGCCGCGTGCCAATTGAAGTTGAGGGGGATACCTATGCCCTTATTTCATGCGTTGAGTGTGGTAGCCGCAGAACGTCTGAATGTATGGCGAGTATCGGCATCACCAACCTTAGCCAAATTGCAGATTACATTATTGATACTTCTCGTGAGCGCACCAAAGGTCTGATCAATAAATTGCCAAGAGGTGAGTATAAATATTCAATGACAGTTGATGGCTATGATGATCCGCTTGAACTATGCGCCACGATGATCATTGATGAAGGTGAAATCATCGTAGATTTTGCCGGTTCTTCTGGTCGCTCTGAAAAGGGTATAAATTGCCCGCTGAACTATGCCAGCGCATATGTCTGCTTCGGTTTGAAATGCGCAATTGCGCCTGACATCCCAAACAATGAAGGCGCGCTTGAGCCGTTGAAAATAACCGCACCTGAAAACAGCATTACAAATGCACAGTTTCCTGCACCCGTTGCAATGCGCCATGTGGTTGGGCAATTGCTGCCGGATGTTGTTTTCGGTTGCCTGCATCAGGCAAGCCCTGGACTGGTACCTGCAGAAGGAACGTGCTGTTTATGGGACCTGCCGTTGCGTGGCGGGTACTCCGGCAACAAAACGGGTGAGGCTACCAGATTTGCAACAGAGCTTGTGCATAATGGCGGAACTGGCGCTCGGCCTGGAAAAGATGGTTTATCGGCGACAGCCTTTCCAAGTGGTGTAATGGGCTCGCTGGTGGAAATTACCGAAAGTGTTTCACCGTTGATCATTTGGCGCCGGGAGTATCGCTGCGACTCTGGGGGCGCTGGTAAATTTCGCGGCGGCCTCGGTCAGGTTCTTGAAGTCTCATGCATTGAAAATGCACCGATCTCGCTGTTTGCTGCATTGGATCGGATCCATCATCCACCGCGTGGCAGAGAGGGTGGCAAGAATGGAGAGCGCGGTGTCATTAAGCTGAGCAACGGAAATGAGTTTAGGCCCAAAGGAGAGCAGGTGATCCCGGCTGGAGAGCGCCTGATTGTTTTAACACCGGGCGGGGCAGGCTATGGCAATCCGCAAGATCGAGACCCGGAAATGATCAAAAGTGATATCGATTTTGGCCTGATAAGTCCCGAACGTGCCAATGCTGATTATGGATTTTCCAAATGAAACCAATCAAATATGAAGGCGCCACATCGTGAGTAATAAGTTACATTCTGAAACCCTTGCGGCAACAGCCCTTGGCTGGGTCGATGCGGAAACTGATGCGCTGGCACATCCTTTGCGACCGTCGACCTCGTTTCTGCGTGATCCGGAGGAGCTCGATCGCGCCGGACGTATTTTTACGCGTGATGATAACCCAACCTTTCACCAGCCTGAAGCCTTGATCAATGAACTGGAAGGAGGGATAGGGTGTCTTCTGTTTGCATCTGGCATGGCTGGTATCACTTCGGTGTTTCAACGCCTAAACGCTGGCGATCATGTAATCCTTCCCAACCTGGTATATTCCGGGTTGCGTGACTGGTTAGCATCTCATGGTGGCAGAATGGGGCTAGAGGTTTCTTATGTTGACGGCTGCGATGCTGACACTATCAGCAAGGCTATTCATCCAGGAAAAACGAAACTTGTCTGGCTTGAGACACCAAGTAATCCGACCTGGGTGATCACCGATATTGCAGCGGTTGCGGAAATTGCGCATGGCGCCGGTGCGCTGGTGGCAATTGATAACACAGTTGCAACGCCGATCCTCTCCCGTCCTATTGAACTTGGCGCTGATATAATCCTGCATTCCTGCTCCAAATACATGAACGGACATGGCGACCTAATCGCAGGTGCTATAGTAGTTGCGCCGGGCCACGAAGACGTTTTGGTAGCCTTCAAAAACCTGCGAAATGAATATGGCGGTGTACTCGGCAGCTTTGAGAGCTGGTTGCTGTTACGTGGCATGCGAACACTTTGCGTTCGCGTAAAAACCGCATCCGCAAATGCGATCAAAGTAGCGTGTTTTCTCGAGCAAAATGATCTGGTTTGTGAAGTAATGTATCCCGGACTAGAGAGCCATCCCGGCCATCAAATCGCGGTCAAACAAATGACGGGTGGTTTTGGCGGAATGTTGTCATTTCGGGTAAAGGGTGGGGAAGCTGCTGCCAAGTTTCTTGCCGGACAAACCCGCGTTATTCGCCAGGCAATTTCTTTTGGAAGTACCGAAACGGTGATTGAACATCGCGCGGGAATGGAAAAACCGGATTCTCCTACGCCGCGCGATATGCTTAGGCTTTCTGTTGGCATCGAGCATATCGATGATTTGATCGCTGATCTGTCTCAGGCAATTGATGTAACAACGCAAATGCTATCCAAGGCTTAGGCATAATGGATAATATAAACTTCACACCCCGATCAAAGAAGATTGGCTTAATTGTTCCAGCCTCGAACACCAATGCAGAGCCTGATTGTGTATCACTTTGCCAGCCGGAGGTTACCATACATAGTGCGCGCAGCGGTGGCTATGATGTGGAGAAAATACCTGATTCAACTGAAATGCGGAATTTCGCCCGGCGCTCGCTGGATCAAAATTGTAAAGATCTGATAGATGCTCGCGTGGACATTATTGCCTATGGTTGCACTTCAGCTACCCTTTCAGAAGGGCCGATCTTTGACACAGAGTTTTGCCAGATGCTTGAAGAAAAAACTGGCCTCCCGTCTGTCACTACTGCGGGAGCATTGGTCAGGGCGATCCAACAAATCAACGTTTCAAAAGTTGCGTTTACATCACCCTATGTGAAACTTCTTAGTCGGGAAGCTGTCGATTTTCTGGAAGCAAGTGCGATTAGTGTTGTGAACGAATATGCATTGAAGAGCGAATTGAACAGTCTAGAACAAAATACCCTAACACCTCAGGACGCCTATGATATGGCGTTAAAGGCTGATCATGATGACGCAGAAGCCATTGTTGTTTCGTGCACTGATTTTAGGGCACTGGAAGCGATTCCCGCTCTTGAAAGAATATTGAAAAAGCCGGTTATTACCAGCAATCAGGCATTGATGTTTGCCTGTCTCACACAACTTGGTTTGTCGACCAGTAACCTGACAGCTGGAGGCAGTCTGTTCACTGGTTTAAATCCAGCCGGATAAATCGGTTCTCCCTACCCGGTTGCTCTATAGAAAGCTGCAAGCTTATATGGGGTAATTAAACCTTCGTTGCCGGGTAATCGCTGATGAATATTGACGCCATTAATACGTTTCTGCTTTTGTGTGAAACCGCAAGTTTCAGCCAGGTTGCGCAAAAATCCAATCTAACCCAATCAACCATCAGTTCGCGGATCAAGGTTTTGGAAGATCATCTTGATGCCAAATTGTTTGAGCGAACGCCTACGGGTGTCTTTCCAACATCAGCAGGCAAAAAGTTTTATGGTTACGCCGCGACGATGCGTGAAACCTGGCAACAGGGAAAACAGGAAGTTGCACGTTCGCAAAACACAGCACAAAGTTTCGGGTTGGGTGTTCATATGAGTATGTGGCAACGGTTTTTGCCCGGCTGGATAGTTTTGATGCGAGAGCAATATTCTCAGATATCAATACGAGTAGAAACAGATTATTCAGAACGGCTCGTTGATTATCTGCTCCAGGGTGTTTTGGATGTGGCAATCATACATATGCCAACTGTGCAACAGGGATTGGAAATAAAACCATTCATTGAGGACCAGTTGGTTATGGTGTCGCGGAAGAAAAGAAGTTTCTCCGACTGTAGTCCAACGGACTATGTTTTCGTAGACTGGAGTTATGGCTATCGCGAAGAGCATGCAGAAAAGCTGCCTGATTTTAGCACTTCTCCGATGAACTTCGGGTATGGAGAAATTGCACTTTCTTATCTTCGGGTAACGGATGCATTTGCATATATGCCACTTGCGCATGTCACGAACGATCTTGAAAACCAGAAGTTGTTCTTGGTTGAAAACGCGCCGGTATTGAGCCGACCTTCCTACCTGGTGCATTTGAAAAACCCGAAAGATGATCAGCTGCTAGTGAGTGCGATTGAGGGATTATATCGTTCAATTGATGCATTTTGACCTGGAAACCTCCAAAGAGATTCCGGAGATCACGAACCGTTTGCGAACAAAGGCATGACATGCATTTTTGCCACCCAAAAATAGCGTTCGATTTGGAGGCGAACGGCCATATTTATCTCCAAGATTGCGTGGTGATTATGAGGCGCCACCTGCCGAAAAATTTCTTCAATAAAGCATGATTTGCCAAAACCAGCTATTTTCTCAGTCAGGTCGTCCAGAGTGTTGATCCCGGTAAAATGCCGCATGATTGCCACGGCGAAATCCGACGCCCGATGTCTGGTTTTGGCCATTACAATGTTTTTCAATTCACATAGAACCATTGAACCACCCGGGTGAAATGTTAGTTTAACAATTCATAATCATGTCTCAATAATCTGAGAAAGTATGCATATGCAGTATCATAGCCCAGAAAGTTTTGATGAAGCCGTTTCTCTGGCCTCAAAGTCGGAAGGAACGATCCGGTTCCTGGCCGGCGGCACCGATGTCCTGGTACAGCTAAGATCTGACATTGTAACGCCTGACGTTCTTATCGATTTGAAAAAGATAGATGGCACCAAAGACATAAGCCGCACCGCTGAAGGCTGGAAAATTGGTACTGCAGTTTCCGGGGCGGAAATGTCTGAACACCCGGAACTCTCCAGGGATTGGCCAGGTGTTGTCGAAGCAATGGATCTGATCGGCTCAACGCAAATCCAAGGTCGTGCAACGCTGGTCGGTAATTTGTGCAATGGATCCCCAGCTGCTGATAGCGTACCGGCACTCATTGCTGCAGGTGCTGCGGTAAATGTTGTTGGTCCCAAAGGCGAACGGCAGGTAAGGGTAGAGGATATTCCTACTGGACCTGGTAGAACCAGTCTTGAAAAAGGTGAGATGATCAACGAAATCCTAATTCCGGCCAAAAGACAAAATGGAGGTGATGCCTATCTTAGGTTCATCCCAAGAACCGAGATGGATATTGCAGTAGTCGGGTGTGCAGTCAGCCTAAGCCTAGAGGGTGATACGATCATCGATGCCCGGGTTGCTCTTGGTGCAGTTGCACCAACGGCATTATTGGTTGAAGACGCATCAAAAGCAATTATCGGGAGCAATTTGGATGATGGCACAATGGCAGCACTTGCCAAAGCAGCTTCCGCGGCTTGTAACCCGATTAATGACAAACGAGGCACGATAAAATTCCGCACGCATGTAGCCGGCGTACTGGCCCAACGTGTAGCGAAAATTGCCTATGATCGGGCGAGAGGATAAATCATGGGAATGACACATGTTAGCACAACCGTGAACGGTGACCGAGAAGAGTTTCTTTGCGATCCAAGGGAAACGCTGCTTGATGTTCTGCGTGACAAGCTTGCCTTGACCGGAGCAAAAGAAGGCTGCGGCACGGGAGATTGCGGTGCCTGCTCTGTAACCGTTGACGGCAGACTTGTTTGCGCCTGCCTGATGCTGGGCGTAGAAGTTGAGGGTAAGTCGATCGACACCGTTGAAGGAATTTCAACCGACGAAGAACTTCATCCCTTGCAGACGAAATTCATTGAATATGCTGCATTGCAGTGTGGCATTTGTACGCCTGGAATTTTAGTGGCTGCCAAGTCATTATTGGAAAGAAATCCCGATCCAACTGAAACAGAAGTGCGGTACTGGCTTGCTGGTAATCTGTGCCGCTGTACCGGTTACGACAAGATTATTCGCGCTGTCATGGACACAGCTGCAGAAATCAGAGAGGCCACCTAATGGGCGTTGAAGGACAAAACATCGAAGAGATGCAATTCAAGGTTGTTGGGACAAGGCCTAACCGCCCTGATGGCATCGATAAAGTTACTGGCCGTGCAAAGTTTGGCGCCGATGCCTACGCAGCGGGAATGTTACATGCTGTCTGTGTGCGATCGCCACATGCCCATGCAAAAATCGTAAAGATTGATGCGTCAAAAGCTGAAGCGATGCCTGAAGTTAAGGCTGTCGTTACGCGTGCGGATTTTGCAGAAGGCTTGACGGGCGAAGATTGGAACATTCTTGAAAATGTGATGGCGGGCGAAAAAGCGCTTTATGATGGCCATACAGTGGCTGCGGTTGCGGCTACTTCGCCAATTGCGGCCCGCGATGCAGCCAAGCTGATCAAAGTAGAGTATGAAATACTGCCACATGTTACAGATGTTGATGCGGCCATGGCAAAAGATGCGCCAGTCATTCGTGACGGGACTGCGGATAATTCTGTTCCGGAAGGCTTGCATGCCAATGTTGTACGCTATCACGAAAGCGGACATGGTGATGTAGACATAGGCTTTGCAGAAGCAGATCTTGTGATTGAAGATTCATTTCAAACTGAAGCCACCCATCAGGGCTATATTGAACCCCATGCCTGTTTGGCACAATTGGGTTCTGACGGAAAAGGAGAGGTCTGGTGTTGTACCCAGGGCCATTTCAACGTTCAAAAAGTTTGTGCTGCGCTGTTGGGGGCAGACTCAAGTCAAATTCGGGTCACCGCCTCTGAGATCGGTGGCGGCTTTGGTGGCAAGACTGCAGTTTTCATCGAGCCAGTGGCTTTGGCGCTTTCGAAAAAAACAAACCGACCGGTAAAGCTTGTGATGAACCGATCAGAGGTTTTCCGCGCAACCGGTCCGACGTCTTCTACTTCCATGGATGTCAAGATAGGCATGAAAAAGGACGGTACTATTACCGCGGCTGAAGGTGTATTCCGATTGCAGGGCGGTGCGTTTCCTGGTGCTCCAATGGAATTTACGGCCATGTGTGCCTTTGCACCCTACAATTTGGAGAATGTGAATCAGATTGGTTACGATGTTATCGCTAACCGTCCAAAACAGGCTGCCTATCGCGCACCTGGTTCGCCAATGGCTGCGTTCGCGGTTGAATCGATCATTGATGAACTGTGCAACAAGCTTGGCCTTGATCCAATCGAAGTGCGTTTGAAAAACGCTTCTAAAGAAGGAACCAGGTCGTCATACGGTCCTCGGTTCGAGCGTATTGGTCTGGTTGAAACACTGGAGGAAGCTAAGAATCACCCGCACTATTCCGCGCCGATTGAAGAAGGTCATGGCCGTGGCGTTTCCTGTGGTTTTTGGTTCAATCATGGTGGTGAGACTGCAGTTACCCTTGCGCTTTCCGAGGATGGAACTGCAGCTCTTTCTGTTGGAACTCCTGATATTGGCGGCAGCCGCGCATCTATGTGCCAAATGGTGGCCGAGGAACTTGGCATTGCCTACGACAAGGTTCGCACTACAATCGCAGATACCGCAACCCTTGGGTACAATGAGGTAAGCCACGGTTCGCGTGTTACCTATGCTAGTGGGCTTGCAGCAATCAAAGCAGCGCGCGATGCAACAGATAAGCTGTGCAGCCGTGCGGCAGCACGCTGGGGCATCGATAAGGAAGCGGTCTATTGGGAAAATGGATTTGCAAAGCCTTCCGGCTCTAATGCGGGAGAATTTGACCCAATTCCACTGGAAGACCTTACCAAAGATATGGGTGCAACCGGTGGTCCGATTGTTGGACACTATGAAGCAACGCCAGAAGGTGCGGGCGTGAGTTTCGCCACGCATATTGTGGATGCTAAAGTTGACCGCGAAACCGGCCAGACTAGCGTTGTGCGTTATACTGTGGTTCAGGATGCCGGAAAAGCGATCCACCCGACTTATGTGGAAGGCCAATATCAAGGGGGTGCCGCACAAGGCATAGGCTGGGCACTCAACGAAGAATATATTTATGGCGATGATGGCAGGTTGCAGAATTCAGGCTTCCTGGATTACAGGATTCCGGTGGCTTCCGACCTACCCATGATCGATACGGTAATTGTTGAAGTGCCAAACCCGGGTCATCCATATGGCGTGCGTGGTGTTGGTGAAACATCGATTTGCCCGCCACTGGCTGCGATTGCCAATGCGGTTTCAAATGCTGCGGGTGTACGATTAAAGCAATTACCAATGTCACCGCCGCGCATTCTTGAAGCGCTGGATAAACAGGCCAATGGTTGAAGTCCAACTCTGGAGCGGACTTAAACGTTTCACTGATGGCAAACAAATTGTTGAAGTTGAGGGCCGAACCATCGGCGAGGTCCTCAATAATCTGGTAAAGGCTTACCCGGCCTTGGAGCCAACGATAGAAGCAGGCGTATCCGTTGCCGTTAACGGCAAGATCATGGCACGAGATCTGACAACGGAAATTGAGCCCGAAAGCGAAGTTTTTTTATTGCAGCAACTTAAGGGTGGCTAGGCGTGTCTGCTGCAAACTTAGTGGGGTCCTCATCGTCGCGCTTGCAGCAGATGCGATAGGCTTCCAACCTGTTGTGAGTCATATAACCGTTAAGATGAAGCCACATGGCCGCCGCATACCGGGTGTAGCCCGAACCCGGTTCTCCTAACGGCGTATCAAGTAACCGCAATTGCTCCAGTCTGGTTGCTTCCTCAGCTTCATGCTGTCTCAACCGCTCATTGCCTGATTAACCGAAGCAACTCTGTCTTCTGCTGGTGCCTCTTCCAGACTTATTACAGGTAGTAATGATCGAATTTGATCGTGATGAGTTCGAACACCGTATTCAAGATCAGAAAGATAAAACCCAACATAGTCGCGGCTTGCCATCGCCTCATTTGACCAGATGGTAAGCTGAACATCTTCTTCAAAAGTTTCCTGATCAATCCGGGCTGCAAGATAGCGCGCTGCTTTTTGTTGTCTGGTTTCGTTTTCATATTTATAGATTGCACCGCGAATAATCGATTGATTGGTCGAGACTGGAAACTCCTGATAAAACTGGACACTTTCCGGCGTTGCAGCAATCACAGCGTTGGGAAACATACCCCAATAAAGCCAGGCTTCATGCAACTCTTCAGGTAGTTCAGGTTGAGGAGTAGAGAGTTTAGCGTAATGTCGGACACTCCATCGATCGGCATGTTCCCTGGTAAACCGGCCAATCGAGCGACTAACACCGTCGATATAGGGATCATCGTGATAATCTCGGCCATACAGATCTTGCAGGGCAGGATGAGCCATCGCTACATGATAGCCCTCATTGTCCACGTCGCGAATAGATTTCCAGTTTACAGGCGAGGTCTCGCTATAAAATCCGGATGTAGGAACAAGCGTATCCATTTTGTATTGCGAAACTTCTTCTTCGTGCGGCGACATGAGTTCACGCACACTGGGTTGTGGTCCGTCCACAAACCGAATGAATACGAAGCCATTCCAGACTTCACATTCTATAGGCGGTAAACCGAACGCGTGTTTGTCAAGCCTTGGAAAACTTTTCGGCTGTGCTGGTCCACGTAAAGTGCCGTCAAAATTGTAAACCCATCCATGGAACGGGCAGACCAGTGCTCCCTTGCATACCCCATTATCTTTGACGACAAGACGCGAGCCACGGTGTCGGCAGATATTATGAAAGGCGCGGATCTTTCCATCTTGGCCGTGCACAATTAATGCACGTTCTCCAAAAGCGTCGAACGTTTGATAGGCTCCGGGAACAGGAATATCACTGATATGGCAGGTAATTTGCCAATGGTTGCGAAACAGACTTGTCCGTTCTAGATCAAGCATTGCTTCGCTATGATAGGACCAACCGGGAAGACCTCTGCGATCCCAGTTTTCGGGTGGTGAAATAGTTGTCGTTGGCTCTTTCATGATTTCTGCTCAGCGTTATTTACATAGCTAACAGGATTGCATTTTCCGGTGCGCTAGACAATGCTATGAAAAGGGAGACGAGTTATGAAATCAATCCAGGCTAAAGAACGCAGGGTCGTCAATATTAAAGATGCGGATTTTAAACCCTATTCATCCGATGAAAGCGGCGAACAGGGGACTTCTTTTCTGCAACTCAATCCAGATATGCGCCAAGATCTGGGGTTTTACATTTACAAAATGGAGCCTGGTTCTAGTTCAACGCCGCATCGCCATGGTGGCGCTGAGGAATTCTATGTTATCGAAGGCGAACTGACGGACAACGATGGCACAATATATCGGAAAGGAGATGTCGTTTGGCTTGCACCCGGTACCGAACACAATTCCTATTCAGAAAACGGCTGCATTGTCGCTGTGTTTTCTGAAGATGTAGAAGAAAAACCCGGTTCGTGATTGCTGGTGACAGTTTTACGCATTAAGCGCATGCCATTCTTCTTTCGTGATTTTAAAACCGGGGCAGTTCTCGCCATAAGATCGTATTAAACCTAACGAAAGCATCCCGCTCTTTAAAAGCACATTTTGAGACGCTTTATTTCGCGCGTCAGTTGAGGCAACCAACTCGGTCAAAGGGCTCACCTCAAACGCAAAACGCAGTAATCGTTTACAGGCTTCCGTCGCATAGCCCTTGCCCCAGGCTTCTTTCTTCAGGATATACCCGATTTCAATATCCCCATCCGGGACGTCATCGCCTATAACCAGATCCCAATTAGTGTCGTCTTCCTCAACCGGCATGGGGAGTAAGATGGCAGTGCCAATTTTTTGGTTTTCTGCTTTGGTCGTCAACGTCCAGATACCAATACAGCCACCTGCACAGCGACGCATCGCAAGCGGGTGTTCTTCGCGAATATGTTCTTCTGATCTGTGGCCGCCAACATATTTGGCTATTTCAGGATCTGTCCATAGATCGATTGCCATATCGAGATCATCAATTGACAGGGGTGAAAAGGACAATCGGGTGCTGTTGAATTCAAGCTTCATAACGTTTCCTAATCTACGTCTTCTTGCCAGCAAATGAAGGTTGGATCCACAACGGCCCGATTAATCCTTATATGAGTGATTTTGTCATTTCTGGTCTCTTTGTTATTCAATAAATGTTCATATGCCTTTTCAAGCTGGGCGCGGTCTTGAAAACGCATAATATGAAAATACTCACGATGCTCTGCCTCCGCCGTATCCATTGGCGTATCTGATATACGCCGTCCGATTGGCCCGGCATCGACGATAAGTTCCATATCTCTGACAACAGATACGAACTTGGCGTAATCCTGTTTAAAATCGTTGAAATCTGTACCGGTTTTCAAATTAAATGCGCTCAACATATAAATCACAATATTATCTCACAACCCATTTGAACTTGTCGCAATGCTAAGCCAATAGTCAATCGGCACATCTGCTTGACTTGCTTCTTACAACCAGACTAGTCTCTTTTTAAGCGTTCAGACAATCAACAATTTAAGACGAGCGTTTTTAATAAATGCCTGCATTTGGAGATGCTTCTTGGAGGGTGTCGGGCGTTAGAACAAGAACCAACTATCGTATTGACGGGTGTTTCTCGTCAAAATACAGGAGGATCATAGCATGAAAAAAATAGTAGCAGCGTTGTCATGTGCTACCGCCCTTGGGCTACTCTTAACCGGACAGGCAATGTCTGAAGACCGGGTATTAAAAGTTACCAACTGGGCTGAATATATCGGTGAAGAAACCATTGCCAATTTTGAAAAAGAATACGGGATAAAAGTCGTTTATGACACTTATGATTCTGCAGAAGCGATTGATGCAAAATTGCTCGCAGGAAACAGTGGTTATGATGTAGTAAGCCACTCAGGCAGCGATACAGCACGTTTGATCAAAGCAGGCATTCTAAAGCCGCTTGATAAATCTAAACTTGAAAATTTGAAAAACATGGACCCGGCAATCATGGGGCAGCTTGCTGCGGATTGGGACCCGGACAACACTCACTTTATCCCTTACATGTGGGGAACACATGGTGTGACCTACAACAAAGAGCTTGTGCTGGAAACTTACCCCGATGCACCCATCGGTTCGATGGACATGATCTTTGATCCCAAGCATATGGCAGAATTGTCAAAGTGCGGCGTGTCTCTGTTGGATTCACCTGGTGATATAGTTCCAATGGCACTTGGTCACTTGGGCCTTGATCCAAATTCAACCAATAAGGAAGATTATGCAAAAGTCTCGGAATTGCTTGCAAAAATCCGCCCTTACGTAAAAACCTTCGACAATTACGCCTATCAGCGCATGCCGCAAAAAGAATTTTGCGTATCTGTTACCTGGGGACCGGATGGCCTGTTGGCTATGTCAGGCGCTGCCGAAGCAAAAACCGGCGTCGTGCTTGATTTCTTCCTGCCCGAAGGTCAAAACACCGCCCAGCTGTGGATTGATGGTTGGCTTATTCCTTCAGATGCAAAGAATGTTGAAGAAGCACACTTGTTCCTCAATTACATGATGCGTCCTGATGTTGGTGCTGCTGACAGTAACTTCACCTGGTATGCAACCGCAAACCTGGCAGCAAAGCCAATGATAGACGAAGAGGTGTTGACCAGTCCTGCAGCATTCCCGCCTTCAGACCAGGTTGAAAAAATGTATACTGTTACCGTTCTGCCGCCGAAAGTAGAACGCCTTCAGACCAGAACCTGGACCGACTTTAAAGCCAGTAACTGATCCTGCCATTTGATGTGGGCGGGATGGGTACTTACCGATCCCGCCTGCGTCATTTCAAAAATACGACTTAAATTTGCGAGGTCAGCAATGGTCAGCCAACAAACTGACAATCAAGCGGCAGCCAGTGACACTCCGTGGTTGGATGTAGATTCAGAACCCATGGTACGTATTCGCGGGGTGAGCAAAAAGTTCGGCGATTTTACCGCGGTCAATACCGTTGATCTTGATATCTACAAAGGTGAACTGTTTTGCCTGCTGGGTGGATCGGGGTGTGGCAAAACCACTTTGCTTCGCATGATGGCTGGTTTTGAAACACCTACCTCTGGCAGCATTCTCATCGATGGCAAAGATATGTCAGACGTGCCGCCTTATGATCGGCCAACAAATATGATGTTTCAGAGTTATGCGCTCTTTCCTCATATGACAGTTGAAAAGAACATTGCCTTTGGATTGCAGCAAGACAACGTTCCCAGAGATGAGATTGAAGACCGAATCCACAACATTCTGAAACTTGTTGAACTTGAAGATTATAAAAAGCGTAAGCCGCAACAACTTTCAGGTGGGCAGAGACAGCGCGTGGCACTTGCCAGAGCGCTGGTGAAAGAACCCAAACTTCTACTTCTTGATGAACCCCTGGCCGCGCTTGATAAAAAATTGCGCGAGCAAACACAGTTTGAACTTGCCAATATACAGGAACAGGTCGGGATTACCTTTGTTGTTGTAACCCATGATCAGGAAGAGGCAATGAGCCTTTCAACGCGAATTGCGGTTATGGACAAAGGGCAATTTGTGCAAATTGGAACGCCGACGGAAATTTATGAGTTTCCGGAAAGCCGCTTTGTCGCTGACTTCATTGGATCAGCGAATATTCTGGAAGGCAAGGTTACAGAGAACGCCGCAGACCATGTAAGTGTAAAGACCGATCTTGGACAGATTTACATCGATCAGGGCCATTCAACAACGAAGGATAGTCGGGTTTGGGTGGCGTTGAGGCCAGAGAAAATTCACCTGGGTAAGAAAGCACCGCGCAAAAAAGGGCCTAACCAGGCTGTAGGTATTGTTGATGATATTGGCTATCTCGGAAATACGTCAATCTACAAAATCAGACTGGAAAGCGGACATATAGTTGATGTGACAACACCCAACCAGATCCGACCAAAAACTCGAACCCATCAGATTACATGGGAAGATAAAGTATATCTCCACTGGGACGCGTCCAGCGCAATGTTATTGAACAAATGAGCGTAGACGTATTACCCGATGAGCAATCCATTCAGCAGTCTGGCCCGCTGCAAAGGTTGATTGCATTTCTACAATCAGGATGGCGCACAATAATAGTCGCACTGCCGTTTGTCTGGCTTCTGATCTTCTTCTTGGCGCCTTTCTTTATCGTTGCAAAAATCAGCCTTGCTGAACTTGCGATTGCCTCTCCACCTTTTACCGATATGTTGGAGTGGAGCGGCGAAGGAATCATGGCGATACGCCTGGTCTTCGACAATTACCTGTATATTTTTGATGATCCGCTTTATTCAAATACATATATCAATTCGATAAAAATTTCAGCTATTTGTACACTGCTGTGTCTGCTGATTGGATATCCAATTGCCTATGGCATTATTCGATCTGGCCCAGTGGCAAGAAAGTTGCTTTTATTTGCAATCATATTGCCATTCTGGACTTCGTTTCTATTGCGAGTTTATGCCTGGATGGGCTTGTTAGCAGATAAAGGAACAATCAATAATCTGCTGATTTCAATGGGAATTATAAATGAACCTATCCGTATGCTCTACACTGAGTTTGCGGTGTATATTGGCATTGTATACACCTACTTGCCGTTTATGATCCTTCCGCTTTACGCGAATATGGAAAAACTGGACGGAACTCTAAATGAAGCTGCTGCGGATTTGGGTTCAGGCCCGATCAACACATTTTTCAAGATAACGCTACCGTTAACGATCCCTGGTATTATCGCTGGTTCGCTTCTGGTGTTTATCCCGGCGACTGGTGAATATGTCATTCCCGATTTACTCGGGGGTGGCAATGTCCAGATGATAGGCCGGCTTCTTTTCAATGAATTTGCCCGTAATGTGGACTGGCCGGTTGCCTGTGCTGTTGCAATAGTATTGCTAGCGGTTCTGGTCTTACCGATGGCAATTTATCAACGCCATCAAGCAAAAGCAGCGGAGGCATAATAGTTTGCAACCGAAGCGCTCCCGTTTTCTAACCAGCATGCTTTTCTTCGGAATGATGTTTCTGTACGTGCCGATGATCCTACTGGTGATTTATTCTTTCAACTATTCAAAGCTTGTTCCGGTATGGGGTGGCTGGTCGTTTCGCTGGTATAAGGTCCTGTTCACATCACCGGATGTTTGGGAGGCGGTAAGGCTGAGCCTCAGCATCGCCTTCATAAATGCTACATTTGCAACCCTACTCGGAACACTTGCAGGTATTGCAATGGTTCGCTTTGGGAGCTTTCGCGGCAGAACCCTGTTCGGTAGCATGCTGGTTGCACCACTTGTTATGCCGGAGGTGATTACCGGTCTTTCTCTTCTTGTGTTGTTTATCTCACTTCAAGAACTTATTGGCTGGCCTGCAGAGCGTGGATTTACGACCATCACCATTGCCCATATCACGTTCTCACTTGCGTTCGTGGCAGTGATTGTTCAGGCCCGTCTGACCGGCATGGGGCAGGATTTGGAAGAAGCGGCCGCAGATCTTGGTGCCAAACCGTTTAAAGTGCTGACCGCGATAACGTTGCCTCGTCTGGCACCTGGCATGATCTCCGGATGGCTTTTAGCTTTTACACTGTCGCTGGATGACCTTGTAATCGCAAGCTTTGTGACCGGGCCGGGCGCAAATACCCTACCGATATTGATCTTCTCGCGCATCAGGCTCGGCTTGCGGCCGGATATCAACGCACTAGCGACGATCATAATTCTATTTGTTGCCGTATGTGTTGCGATTGCCGCTTTCCTTTTATTTCGTCAACAGCGACGGCAAGAGCAGGATGAAGCGATTGCGGCAAGAGAAATCGGTTAGTCGTCGAAAAAGCGCGGACCCCGCTATGACTTCCTACTTGAGCTGGTAAAAATTGGCCCCGTAACTGCAAAAATAGATTTTATCAGGTATCTTTTTGCACTGGGAGCGGCGCTCAATGCCCAATAATTCTGGCTGGCCTCCGGAGGTAAAGGCAGAAGGTGGTTGGGGGGTAGTGAACACAGAATATTGCTTGGTTCACCCATCTTGCGATGATCCGCCACATTTTTGTGCCAGTCTTTGGGGTGATCATGATATAAAGGCCCATGCCTTTATAACTGAAAAGGTACTTGCACATGGAGCGCTTGGGGGTGTTGAGCTTTGTCTTGGCTGAGCGCGGATGGCAAATCTGGCAGAGCCGCGTGAGCCTCAGCAGGTGTAATTCATGCCCAAGCGACCACCGTCTACATAGATGGTTTCTCCAGTAACATAACTGGCTTTTTTACTTGCAAGGAACGCGACTACATTTGCGATTTCACTTGGATTTCCAACCCGTTGAAGTGGCGTTCGGGACATCACCATTTTCATTGCATCAGGGTTTGCGTTTACCCCTGCCATCATTTCAGTGTCGATCGACCCTGGTCCAACCGCATTAACCCGAATATTGTGTTTTGCAAGGGCGAGTGCTGCAACCTTGGTCAACTGCATAATCCCGCCTTTGGACGCGCAATAAGCAGGAATTGCTGGAATTGCTACCTGCGCATTAATCGAAGACATATTGATGATTGAGCCTTCAATTTTGTGTTCCACCATTGATTTGGCAACACGTTGGGTCGCGACAAAAACACCGCGCAAATTGATATCCATTACTCGGTCAAAGTCAGACAAATTATAGGTTAGAAAGTCACCAGGCATTGCAATACCAGCATTGTTGACCAATATTTCAACCGGACCGTATTCTTCTTCAACCTTGTCTAACAATACGTTTATTTCATCAACGTCTCCCATGTCGCACGGGATAGCGATATGTTCTTTTCCTAGCTTCTGTGCGGCTTGATTTACGCCTTCTGCATTGATGTCGACAAGAACAATTCGTGCGCCATCCTGCGCGAGCGCCTCAGCACAGGCATACCCAATGCCCTGCGCTGCGCCGGTAACCAAAGCCAAAGGTTTATTTGTCATTTCTCGCTTCTCCTGAGCCAAAATTATTATTCAATTTCTGTTTGTTAAGGGGTGTTGTCAATGACTTTGAATGGATTAAATCTTTGCATTGCATCAATCGCATGAAACCGTCACCATAGGACGTAACTGTTATAAATTTGGTACATCTGAACGATGAAGAAATTGAATACCACCGCTGCAGAATTGGTTGCGGCTGCTAGAAGCCGGATAGAAGAAATTGAGATAGAAGACCTGATCAATCTGGTAGATGATCCCGGTACCGTGATCGTTGATATTCGCGATATCAGAGAGCGTCAGAGAACAGGATTTATCCCTGGCAGTATTCATGCGCCCAGAGGCATGATTGAATTCTGGATTGATCCCGATAGTCCTTATTTCAAGGAAGTGTTTGCAGAAGAAAAGAAATTCGTATTCCATTGTGCATCCGGTTGGCGCTCAGCGCTCACGACCGCAACCTTGCAGGATATGGGATTTGATGCAGCCCACTTGCGTGAAGGTTTCTCAAAGTGGGCAGAAAACGGTGGCCCTGTGGAAATACCGGAAAAAAAGCCTTGAAGCCCCGCTATCTATTATAGTTTGAATGGCTGTGAAAACATCTGGTTTTGACCCGGGACAATTAGAACGATAAGATTTAAACAGATTAGGTTCTGACCTTAGGTTCAGAATGAATTGGAGAAAAAATTGATGCCCTTGCCGCAAGTTAATCTGGATAGCAAACCCCAAGTCAAAGCGTTTTTTGACGATCAATCTAATACGATCAGTTATGTTGTGAAAGATCCGGCCAGCCAATCCTGTGCTGTAATAGACGCGGTAATGGAATTTGATCAGTCTGCTGGTCGACTTGGCTTTGACTGTGCAGATGAAGTCATTGCGTATATTCGGGAGCATGATTTAAAGCTGGAATGGATTATTGAAACCCATGTTCATGCAGATCATCTTTCTGGAGCGCCCTACGTTCAGGAAAAGCTTGGTGGCAAAATTGGTATTGGTGAGCACATACAGGATGTGCAGGATACATTCGGAAAGATCTTTAATGATGGGACCGAGTTCCAGCGCGATGGTTCTCAATTCGATCAACTGTTCAAAGATGGCGACACTTACAAAGTAGGCGCTATGGATTGTTTCGCAATTCATACCCCAGGCCATACGCCTGCATGCATGGTGCATGTGATGGGTGAAGCGGCATTTGCCGGCGATACGCTTTTCATGCCGGATGGCGGTTCTGCACGTGCCGATTTTCCCGGCGGTGATGCAGCGGAGCTTTACGATTCGATAATGCGCGTCTTGAGTTTGCCGGAAGAGGTTCGTCTGTTTGTTTGCCATGATTACGGTCCAGGAGGTCGTGCGATTGCCTGGGAAACATCTGTTGGCGAACAGAAGAAATCAAACATCCATGTTGGTGGTGATAAAACGCGGGAAGACTTTATCAAGTTTCGTACCGAGCGCGACATGCAGTTGGCAATGCCCAAACTAATCATTCCATCTTTGCAGGTTAACATGCGGGCTGGTCAGGTGCCTAAGGATGAAGACGGGGACATGATGCTCAAGATACCTGTTAACAAGCTCTAGCCTACAAGCGCTATTTAGGTAGCAATGAACGTATGATCTTGGCTGTTTCGGTCGAAATATTTGATCTATCACCCTAATTATTGATAAATTCATTTTGTCAAAAATGAAATTAGGACTGGCTGTTTTGAAAGTTCGAAATCTGGATACGTTTTATTGGATTGCCAGTTTAGGCAGTTTTCGTGCAGCCTCAGAAAAACTCAACCTGACACAGCCAGCAATTTCTGCGCGCATTCAAATGCTGGAGCAGGATTTGGGTACTGAGGTGTTTTTTCGCGAGGGTAGAAACGCGGAACTTACTATAGATGGCCGCAGACTATTTGAATTTGCAGAACGCCAGATGAAACTCGAACAGGAAATCCTTTCGTCGTTTATCGAAACCACCATTGTGGAGCAAACCATTCGGGTAGGGGCATCTGAAACCATTGTTTCTACCTGGCTGCCCGAGTTTTTGAGTCAGTATAGCCAATCTAGATCAGGTCTTTCATTCGATCTTCGGGTCGATTCAACCGACAATCTTCGCAATGCATTAGTGGGGCGCGATATAGATTTTGCGTTGCTGATGGGGCCGGTCGCGGAAGTCAGTGTAACCAATTGCGAGATTTGTGCTTATGAGATGGTGTTTGCTGCGCAAGCTGCACTGGCTCATCGCAATAAAGTCTGGGCCTTAAGCGATATTGCCAAAGAACCAATTCTGACATTTGCGACAAACACCAAGCCCAGTCGCGAATTAAAAGAGCTGCTTGCTGGTGAAATGAGCCACCCAAAGATGACAACTTCCACTTCATTGGGGGCCATCATCCGATTAGCAATTTCCGGAATGGGGATTTGCGCAATTCCCAAGGCTGTGATTACCAACGAGCTGGAAACGAGCCAACTGGTTGAACTCAAAACGGATTTCGCTTTGGATCCGATTGCATTTACTGCATCCTTTGTGTCTGGTTCACCGCAGAGCGCACTTCTGTCGGATATCCGCCGCGGGATTTTGAATTATCTGGAAGATAGACATAAAAATATTTTATCAAAATCAAAAAATTAATTCGATTTGATTTTTAGTTAGCGCAATGTTGCTTTATCGGTAAGAGGCTTATCCCGATGCAACAACCTGCAGAAATAGAAAATGGCATTGAACTGCGCGCGCTGGCGCGTTCGGGTGATTTTACCGGGCAGACAGCCGGTCAGGCGCCGGACTTCCTTCAGGGAAACGTGGTAATTTTACCAAAGGCCTATGCTTCTGACTTTTTGCAATACTGCCTTAATAATCCAAAGCCCTGTCCACTGATAGGCCTGTCTAAACCCGGTGATCCGACGCTTCCCGGTCTTGGAGACGGGATCGATATTCGCAATGATTTGCCACGGTATCGTATTTATCTGGAAGGAGCGCTCGCAAGCGAAGTCTCGTCGATCGATGAACACTGGTCGGAAGAACTGGTTACCTTCGTATTGGGATGCTCGTTCTCTTTTGAAGAAGCCTTGATGCGGAACGGCTTGGAGGTTCGGCATATCAAACGCGGGCACAATGTACCGATGTATAAAAGCAATATAGACACGCTGCGTGGTGGCATTTTCAACGGGCCCCTTGTTGTTACGATGCGTCCTTACAAATCACAGGATTTGCCCGCTGTGTTTGATCTTTGCGCTCAGTATCCGCAAGCCCATGGAACACCAGTTTACTGGGGCAGTCCTGAAAAAATTGGAATAAGCGATCTGCAACAGCCCGACTATGGGGAGCCGGTGCCGCTTTATGACAATGAAATTCCGGTCTTTTGGGCCTGTGGGGTTACCCCACAAGCTGCAATCGAAAAGGCTAGGCCACATCTTTGCATTACGCATGCGCCAGGGCACATGCTGGTAACGGACATACCATCAAGCCAGCCCATTTCAACCATAACTGGCATGCAAAGTTTCTTATGATTACAACCAAATAGGATATCAAAGGGAGAGTACAATGAAACACAAAATCAAATCCATCCTGGCAGCGGCCGTGATAGCGACGTCGGCAGGGATTGCATATGCTGCTGACAAACCGGCAACAATCAAGGCGGTCGGAACCTGGGGAAGTCTGACTAACTTTCAAAAGCACGAAGGTCCTTTCTGGAATGAACGGATATCTGAGGCCAGCGGCGGAACGATTATCGGTGAAATAAAACCGCAAACGGAACTCGGACTAAAAGGGTTTGAGATCATGCGCCTTGTCAAAAACGGTGTGTTTGATTTCGCATTCGGACTTCCCGGCTATGTTGCGGCTGAAAACGCTATCTTTGAAGGCGGCGACCTTTCTTCTGTTACACAGGATATAGAAACGCAGCGCAAAGTAGCTGAGGCATATTTTCCAACTTTGGAAAAAGCATTTGCCGATATCTATAATGCCAAGCTGATGATGCTATACCCTTTTCCAAGCCAAACCCTTTGGTGTAACGCAGAAGTAAACGGCTTGGCTGATCTTAAAGGCAAAAAAATTCGCGTCTACTCAACCACACTGGGAGACTTTGTTGAGGGTGTGGGCGGCACTTCCGTTACCGTTCCGTTCGCTGAAGTTATTCCGGCACTTGAAAAAGGCGTGGTGGATTGTGGCATTACCGGCACCATGTCAGCTTACAAGGCCAAATGGTATCAGGTTGCAACGCATGCCTATACGCTTCGGGTCGGTTGGGGCCTTGCGTTTGGTGCCATGAATATGGACAAATGGAATATCTTGACCGATGCACAAAAAGCTACGTTAGAAAAAGAGATTTCAGCACTGACTGATCAAATGTGGGCTGAAACAGCGACAGAGGATGAGGTCGCAATATCCTGTATCACTGGTGGCGAATGCGGTATCGGTGAAAAAGGAGCGATGAAACTTGTTGAGCCAACAGCTGAAGATCTTGCTGCTCGTGATACGGTTGCCAATGACGTAATATTGGCGCGATGGGCAAAACGGTGTGGTGAGGACTGTGCAGCTAACTGGAATAGTACGGTTGGTTCCATTCTGGGCCTAGAAGCCAAAGCGAATTAATTTTTCCCCAAAAACCTGGGCCGGCAAATTGATGCCGGCCTCTTTATGCAGGCAATGATGACCTATCTTTTGAGCATTTCAGAAAAGTTCAGCCGGGTTCTTGTATGGATCGGTGGAACGCTGATTATCCTTTCCGCTCTGCTTGTGACTCTAGAAGTTATCTTGCGAAAAGTGTTCAATGTCAGTCTTGGTGGTGCGGATGAATTGTCCGGTTATGCATTCGGTATCGCAACAACTTTTGGATTTGCCTATGCCTTGTTTCAAAGGGCTCATATCCGGGTGGATGCAGCCTATAATCTATTTCCTTCCTGGTTAAAATTGATCGCCGATCTGGTTGGACTTGCATTACTTGCGGGCTTTGCAGGACTTGTTGCCGTTATGGGATGGCAGTTGGTTGCAGACACGATCACCCATAACTCCCACTCTATTACTCCGCTTCGAACACCTTTGACTTTGCCACAGGTCCCCTGGTTGTTCGGTTGGATATACTTTGTTTTCTGTGCGGTATTAATTCTGGTCTGTGCATTGATTGCGCTGTTGCAAAGGGATCGAAAGCGAGCCGAGCAACTGATAAGCGCGAAAACACTTGATGAGCAGGTAGAAGAGGAAACCGTTTAAATGGTTATCAAGCCACTTCTCATTCTGGTTGCATTGATCGCGTTTGCTGTACCTATTGCTGCGTCACTGGGATGGCTCGGTCTGGCATTGCAATACTTAGACAGCCCAATGCCGCTTCATCGGGCGCTGGGAGATATGGTCTGGCAAACCGGAACGGATTTTCTCCTTGTGGCAATTCCAATGTTTGTGTTGCTGGGTGAAATTCTGTTGCGTGCCGGAATTACTGAAAGAATGTACGAAGGTATTGTCAAATGGCTTGGCTGGCTGCCTGGCGGTCTGATGCATTCTAACATCGGCTCTTCAGCGCTTTTCGCAGCTACGTCAGGCTCTTCAGTTGCAACGGCTGCAACGATCGGAACGGTTGCAATTCCGCAGATCGAAAAGCGCGGCTATAACGAGCCGCTTTTCCTTGGAACCATTGCAGCCGGTGGTACGCTCGGGATTTTGATCCCCCCTTCGATCAACCTTATTCTTTATGGATTACTGACCGATACGTCTGTTCCGGAACTTTATCTTGCCGGGTTTATTCCAGGCTTTCTACTGGCTGTGTTGTTTATGGTGACGGTTGTGATCATGTGCAAACTGCGGGCTGGTTGGGGCGGCGAAACGATCAATGCGGATTGGAGTGAACGGCTCCACGCGCTCCCGGCACTCATTCCGCCAATTGGTATATTTCTAGTTGTTGTAGGTTCAATCTATGCCGGTATTGCAACCCCTACGGAAGCTGCTTCTTTGGGTGTTGTGGCGGCGATGATATTAGCCGCCTTCAATGGCAAGCTAACAATTGAGATGTTGAAACTGGCAATTGAAGGCACGATGCGAACCACCTCAATGATCATGTTGATTATTCTGGCGGCAGTGTTTTTAAACTTCGTTCTTTCTGTAACCGGTCTTACACAGGCCCTTGCTGACTTTGTAACGGGCCTTGGGTTAACGCCCTTCCAGACCATGTTAATGATTGTGGCATTGCTGATATTTCTCGGGTGCTTCATGGAAACCCTCTCTATGCTGCTGGTCACTGCACCGTTGATAACACCGATTGTTGTTGGCCTTGGCTTTGATTCTGTATGGTTTGGTATCTTGTTGATGGTGTTGCTGGAAACAGCCTTGATCACACCGCCAATTGGAATAAATCTTTATGTTGTGCAGGCGGTCCGCGGACGCGGTGAAATGCT
Source organism: Pseudomonadota bacterium (assembly GCA_039814425.1). Lineage (GTDB taxonomy): Bacteria > Pseudomonadota > Alphaproteobacteria > Rhizobiales > Rhizobiaceae > JAALLB01. The sequence goes on along the minus strand of JBCCBE010000028.1, from coordinate 9,885 downwards.
AGATGTAATGAAAGGCGCGCTCCCGTTTGTGGTGACAATGTTTGCCATGGTTGCTCTTTTGCTGGCATTCCCCCAAATTGCGCTATGGTTGCCATCGCTGGTTTACGGATAATAGCGGTCGCATTTCCAACGCAAATTTGTCCGTTGGAAATCTCGCGTTGTCAGTAGTATTGATGTTTTAAGATGGCTTGTGGTCAATCTATCAATCAGCTGCGTTTGCGTGGGAGTGATGCGAGTGGCCGTTTCCATAGGCACCACCTTCCGGATCAAACGAAGCTGTGATTTCGGTAACCGTTGCGCCCAAGCCTTCGAGCATGGTTTTGATCACATGGTCCTGGCGGATGCGCAAATGATCTTCCCTTATTTGGGTTGGAAGGTGACGATTGCCAACTTGCCAGGAGAGTTGCAGTAGATGGTGTGCGTCCTTGGCCCGTATTTCATAGAGGGCTTCGGGTGCAGCAACCACCTGGATCATCCGACCATCGCTGAGTTCAATACCTTCCCCGTGACGCAATAATCGTGCTTCGGGTAAATCCAGCAGAAACTCAATACCATTGTCAGAGACCATTTTCACCCGCCTGCGATGCCGGGCAGTTTCATCAAGCGTGATTGTGTCTGCTGGATTGTGCGTGTGTGAGAGTATCTTCGAGGCCGTGATCATGACTAAAACAGAAAGTACCGTTGTGCCATGGGAACCACGTCAGCTGGTTCGCAGGTGAGTAACTCACCATTTGCGCGCACTTCATAGGTTTCAGGATGGACCTCAATGTCCGGTGTTTCATTGTTGAGAAGCATGGCAGACTTTCCTATGCCACCACGTGTGTTTTTTACCGCAAGCGTGCGCTTCTCGACGCCCAGTTTAGATCCGATGTCATCTTCCTGTGCCGCTTTGGAAACAAAGGTGACTGAGGAATTTGTCAGGGATTTGCCAAACGCACCGAACATTGGACGCATGTGTACCGGCTGGGGCGTTGGGATCGAGGCATTGGGATCACCCATCGGCGCAGCAGCAATCGTACCACCGATTATAACCATATCGGGTTTTACGCCGAAAAATGCCGGAGACCACATAACAAGGTCAGCTCGCTTACCCATTTCAACTGAACCGATATGGTCATCAATACCATGCGTAATCGCCGGATTGATCGTATATTTCGCGATGTACCGACGGACACGTAAATTGTCATTGTCACCGCTTTCCTCTGCGAGCCTTCCGCGCTGGCGTTTCATCTTGTCTGCTGTTTGCCAGGTTCGGATCAGGACTTCACCGACCCGCCCCATTGCCTGACTGTCGGAAGCGATAATCGAAAATGCACCCATATCGTGGAGAATATCTTCAGCGGCGATGGTTTCCTTACGGATACGACTTTCCGCAAATGCCACGTCTTCCGGAATGTTGTCATCAAGGTGATGACACACCATCAACATATCGAGATGCTCATCCAGTGTGTTCACCGTATAGGGCCGAGTCGGGTTCGTGGAAGATGGAATAACGTTTTCCAATCCACAAACTTTGATGATATCCGGTGCATGGCCGCCACCTGCGCCTTCAGTATGGAAAGCGTGGATAGTACGGCCATTAATCGCATTGATTGTATTTTCGACAAAACCGGATTCGTTTAACGTATCGGTGTGGATCATCACCTGCACGTCATAGTCATCTGCAACGGAAAGACAACAGTCTATCGCACCGGGCGTAGTGCCCCAGTCCTCATGCAATTTCATTGCACAAGCACCAGCCCTTACCATCTCTTCCAGAGCCGCAGGCAGCGAAGCATTGCCCTTGCAGGAAAGACCAATATTCATTGGGAATGCGTCCATTGACTGGATCATCCGGCCGATATGCCAGGGACCAGGAGTGCAGGTTGTTGCAAGCGTGCCATGGGCCGGTCCAGTTCCACCACCCAGCATGGTTGTTACACCCGACATTAGCGCTTCATCTATTTGTTGCGGGCAGATGAAATGAATATGACTGTCAAACCCACCGGCTGTCACGATCTTACCCTCGCCGGCAATTGCTTCTGTACCGGGACCGATAATGATATCTACTCCGGGCTGGGTGTCGGGATTTCCGGCTTTGCCAATCGCAGCAATTTCGCCGCTCTTTAAGCCTATATCCGCTTTGTATATTCCGCTGTGATCAACGATAAGCGCATTTGTAATAACCGTATCAACCGCACCATCTGCTCGTGTAATTTGCGATTGGCCCATGCCGTCACGGATTACCTTTCCGCCACCAAATTTGACTTCCTCACCATAGGTTGTGAGGTCTTTTTCAACTTCGATAAACAATTCTGTGTCTGCAAGGCGAACTTTATCGCCGGTAGTGGGGCCAAACATGTCAGCATAGGCAGGTCTTGAGATTGAAACTGGCATTAAACGTCTCCCATCACTTTTTGATTGAAGCCGTAGACCTTACGGTTTCCGGAAAAAGCAACCAGCGTTACATCACGCGCTTGGCCGGGTTCGAACCGCACTGCAGTTCCTGCGGCGATGTCAAGGCGCATGCCTTTTGCTGCTTCGCGGTCAAATTCAAGGTTAGAATTGGTTTCGTAAAAATGATAGTGACTGCCAACTTGAACCGGGCGGTCACCGGTATTTGCAACATGTATAGTGATAGTTTCAGCCCCTTCGTTGAGGGTGATATGTCCGTCCGCTGTTATGATTTCTCCGGGTATCATGTGCTGGCTCCTAGCGAATGGGTTCATGAACAGTAACGAGCTTCACCCCATCGGGAAACGTAGCTTCTACCTGAATATCGTGGATCATCTCTGCAATGCCTTCCATCACCTGATTGCGTTTAATGACCTGTGCCCCTGCATCCATCAGGTCAGCAACAGTACGACCATCGCGTGCGCCTTCCACAACAAAATCCGTGATTAGCGCAATCGCTTCAGGATGATTAAGCTTCACGCCACGTTCAAGCCGTTTGCGCGCAACGACTGCCGCCATGGCAATCAGCAGTTTGTCTTTTTCTCTGGGGGTTAAATGCATATGTCATATCCTCCATACGCGCGGCAATTCCGTATCGCGTAAACATTTTAAAACTGATGCCAGCGCGTGGCGCAAGTTGTAACTGTCAGCGGCAAGAATGCGCCCGCTAATCTTGCCATTGAACGCACTAAAGCCCGCAAACTGGGCAGGACAGGCCTTACGCAAATTGTCAGCGATTGCTTTTAATGCCTCGTCATCTTGTGAGCTTACAAACAACATGCTTGCTGCGGCTCGATTATTCCCAAAACTGGCAATCGTTTTACCGGACCCCGCCAGTCGAACATCATCGGCGAAAATCATTTTTGCCCCGCGTTTGATGCGCCATCGGTCATGAAAGCTGATATCGCCAACCGTCTCCCCCATCGCTTCACGGCCTAGCATCAGACTTTCAACGGCCAGGAACTCTGATCCTTCTGCTAATTCCACATTAAAGCGGCGGGACAAGGAGGATTTTTCGTAAAGAATTGTTTCTTGCGGAAGCCAGTGGAGTGTGCTGCCTTCTTCCAATTTGATCGTCGTTTGTACATGCGCTGTACCCGAAACAGACTGGTAAGATTTTTCACAAGCCTGTGTGGTTAGAACAACATTACTATGATTGTTCAATGTAATATCCCAACCCAGTCTGTCTCCGCCGGTTAGCCCACCAGCTGTATTGATCAATACAGCTTCCAACGGTTCACCATAGTGTTTCGGGAAACGAACTTTGGCACTGCCTTGTTGATAAAGCCGTTCCAACCTGGTTCTGCAACCGTCGTATTTAAACGAAACTGCTGCAGCAGCATCTACCCTTTGGTGGGGCCACGTTGAAACGGGTAGCTGGCGATCGTCAGACGGAGAGGTGTTTGCGTACATTTTTCTTGTCCAGATCGCTTGCCGGGCCGTGATGAACCATCCTTCCACGATCCATGATGTATACATCGTTTGCAAGCTGGCGGCAGAAGTCAAGATATTGTTCCACAAGGATGATTGCCAAACCGACGCTATCGCGAAGATATTCTATTGCGCGACCAATATCCTTGATGACAGAAGGCTGAATTCCCTCTGTAGGTTCATCAAGCACCAGTATTTTCGGGCGCATGACCAAGGCTCTGCCGATAGCCAATTGTTGCTGCTGTCCCCCGGAAAGGTCACCGCCGCGGCGTCCCAGCATTTCATTCAAGACCGGGAATAATTCAAAAACCTCATCTGGCAGGTTTCGCTCCTTTCGGGGTAAGAGTGAGAAGCCGGTTTCTAGGTTTTCTTTTACACTTAACATGGGAAATATATCGCGACCCTGAGGTACATAAGCAATGCCGCTAGCAGCACGTTTATGTGCAAGAGAACGCGCAAGCTTTCCGCCATCCAAATTAATCTCACCACCAGAAATTGGATGGTGACCGGTAATCGCTTTCATCAAGGATGTTTTGCCGACACCATTTCGCCCCATGATACATGTGACAGAAGCAGGAGATGCTTCCAACGTAACATCATATAGAATTTGCGCAGCTCCGTAATGGAGATCAACGTTGGATACCTTCAACATGCCGAATGCGCCCTAACGACCCAGATAAACATCGATCACTTCCTGATTATTGGTTACGTGGTCTAGACTGCCTTCTGCAAGGACTGCCCCCTCATGCAGGACAGTGACCCGGCACTCGAGGTTTCGGACAAATTCCATGTCATGTTCGACGACAATTACCGCATGACTTTTTGCAAGCCTCTTCAACAATTTTACCGTCTTCTTTCTCTCATCCCCGGTCATCCCAGCAGCTGGTTCATCAACCAGAAGCAGGCGTGGGCTTTGGGCAAGTAGCATTCCGATTTCAAGCCACTGTTTCTGACCATGAGAAAGCTCGCCAGCCGGTCGCTCTATCTCACCTGATAATCCAATTTCTGAAGCGGTTTCAGACACCTTTTTCTGATCAGCCACACCATAGTCATAGAACAGGGTTTTGAATGGACTGCGATCATTTTCAAGCGCCATGACCAGATTATCTTCAACGGTCTGCTCTTCAAATACGGTGGGTCTTTGAAATTTACGGCCAACCCCCATGCGCGCAATATCCGATTCTGATCTGCGCAAGAGTGAATTATTCTTTTCACCCCACAAAACATCGCCGTGATCTGGTCTGGTCTTGCCGGTGACAATGTCCATGAAAGTTGTTTTACCTGCACCATTGGGACCAATAATTGCACGTAATTCCTGATCGCCAATTTGAAAACTCAAATTATTGATCGCTTTGAAACCATCGAAGGATACAGAGATTTGATCGACTTGCAGAAGGCTATCCATCAGTCGATCCTTTCTTTTTATTGCTCAGCAAATCAAAAAGTCCGCCGAGACCATTGGGAGCATAAAGGGTTGAAACCACGAATGTCACACCAAGTAGCACGAGCCACCAGTCAACCCATTGAACCTCATAAAATCCAAGTGGAATATTTGGTATTTGACCGCCAGTGAACATGGACGAAAGCATCGATACGAATGCAGCACCGATCACAGCACCATATAGCCGTCCGCGACCACCAATTGCGACCCAGACCGCCAAATAAATTGAGGCAATGGGTGCGATCTCAGCTGGATTGATGATGCCGGCTTGCGGATAGTAAAGTGCGCCGGCAATTGCCGCTATAATTGCAGTTAAGACAAACACAAAGAGTTTGTAGGCTTCGACGTTGTAACCCAGAAACCGTACTCTGCTTTCATCATCGCGGATAGCGCGAATTATGTTACCAAACTTGGATTCTACGATCAGCTTTATGCCAAGGTATCCAAGCCCAAGTGCAAGGGCTGATGCCCAAAGGAACCACACTGAAATTATTGACTGTGGTGTAGATTCCAGGCCAGGCAGATTTTGTAATCCTGACAATCCGTTATTACCACGCAAGCCGCTGTCATTCTGGAACAGGTACAGTGCCAGTGCGAGCGTCATTGCCTGTGTGAGGATCGAAAGATAGACACTTGTCACGCGGCTTCTAAATGCCAACCAGCCAAACACGAGTGCCAGCAGGCCGGGTACTAATACAACCAGCGCTAGTTGAATGGGTAGGCTGTGTGCAAAAGCCCAAATTGTCGGAAATTCTGAACCGCCGACCACGCCGAAGATCTGGGTCCCAATGCTGCTGTGTATTTCATCCGTGGTCATTGGTAAAATTGCGGTTTCGCCGGCCTTGACGACGATTAACTCGGTGCGCGCATACATAAGCCACATCCCGATCATATACCCACCGAGCCCGAAAAAAGCGAAATGACCAAGGCTGAGAATACCACAATAACCCCATACTAAATCCATTGCGAGTGCCACGAGGCAAAAGCACAGGGTCTTTCCTAGCGTCTTAACCAGGCTGGTTGAAATTAAACCAAACCCAAAGCCTTCGCTCAAAACTGTCACGGCGATTGTAAAAAATGCAAGCAGACCGAGAAATATAAGCGCCGAGGGGTGATGTATCAGAAAACGGGTAAGCGGCCCGCCAAATTCTTTCTGTGGTGTCGTGGCGGGAAGGGCAGGTGCAGACATCTTATACCTCCGCCGCACGACCCTTAAGGGCAATCAACCCTCGTGGTCGGAACTGAATAAAGATAATAATGATGATGATCATATAGGTTTGCGCAGCAAGCGTATTTGAAGGATTGAAGTTCTCGATCAGTTTCTGGAAAATGCCAATCAAACCCGCACCGGCAAGTGTACCCCATATACTTCCCACACCGCCGATAACTACCGTCATGAAACTCTGGACAATGTAATCACTGCCAAGTTCTGAGGTGACTTTCGCGTAAAGGCCAATCGCAACACCAGCGATCCCGGCAATGCCTGATCCAAGGCCAAATGTGAGCATGCTGATTTTGTCAGGGTTGATACCCATGGAGGCAGCCATCCGTGGGTTTTGAACAACTGCACGGGTTTCAAGCCCAAACCGCGTTTTATTAAGCGTCCACCAGAGCCCGATAAAGAACAAAATCCCTAAGCCAAAAATTGCAATTCTGATCCAGCTAATTGAAACCACATCATTGATCACCAGAGCACCGTCCAGCCAATCGGGTGCAGTCAGGGGTCGGGCCTGGGTGCCGAATATATTTTTAGCCAGCTGCTGGAGTGCAATGGAAACACCAAAAGTAGCAAGCAGGGTTTCAAGCGGACGATTGTAAAGATGACGTATCACCAATCTCTCAAGGGCAACACCTGCGGTAAATGTAACCGCAAAAGCAACCGGAATGGCGACAATGATAGACAGCGTGTAATTGCTAATGAACTGTTGAACGACATAGCCTGAATAGGCGCCCATCATAATAAATTCACCATGGGCCATATTGATAACACGCATAACTCCGAACGTGATCGCTAGACCGATCGCAGCCAGAAAGTAGATTGAAGCAAGGCTTATGGCATCAAGCGCCAGATCGAGAAATGTGTTCCATCTTACCGCCGCATTGATCTCTCCCAACGTCTCTCTGACGGCATCGGTTACTGGACGTTCAGGTTCTGCAAATCGGGCATAAAATACGTGCCTCTCTACTGCCTGCTGCATCTCTTCTATTGTTGGCGATGCTGGGGCAAGCCCAACTTCAACCAGATCAGAATAAGCTGCGTTTCTTATCTCTTCTGAATTCAGACTATCTACTGCGTAGCGGCCAACCGAACCGTTCTTGATATTTTTTATCAGTAGTTCATTGCGCCTGTCTTTCGTTACAATCGCGGGCGCTTTGTTGGATGAAACCAACATTGTGTAAGCCGCATCCAGGCTGAGTTCTGCCTTTTCATCTGAGAACAGTGAAAATACGGGCAGGACTTTCGACGATGCATCAGATGCAACAAACGTCTTTTCAGGCACTATTATGCGAGCGATATTGACATCCGCCGGCTCCACAGCTGCTACCTCAATCGTGTTTGATAAAAGTGGGTTTAGTTTGGCGCGCACGTCCAGGTTCAGGCTACCGGAAAAACTGTTTATCGCCGTAATGCGTTCGTTGCTAGTGTCTCCGAACTGCATCGTCAGTAGGCGCTCAAGTTGAATAAAGCGGCCCTTCATGTCTGGGTCAGGTTCGATTTTTATAGCTTTTCGCAACGCTGCCAGGTGCTCGGGCTTTGCATCTCTTGAGATGCTTTGTAAACTGGCGCGACGCACTTCTAAATCGGGGCTTATTAGACGGAACTGAGCCAATGCCGATCCCAAGAGCCTTCTAACGCCGCTATTGGGTTTGATTTGTTTGATGTCCCGTTTTCCGGCTTTCCCCGCTTCTTCACCAGTAACCACATCGAACAGGGTATAGGTCTCTTTATCTTCCGTAGTTACGAAAAAAAACCTGTTGTCTTCCTTGCGAAACCACAGCAATTTTTCCTGCCATTTTGACAAGAACTCTGTGGCATTTTCAAACCCGCTTTCTTGAATAGAATTCAAAACCGGGCCAATCGTTTTAACGGAACTTCGCTGGATAAGTTTAAAGTCACGTTCTAGAACTGCTGAAAATTTTTCGGGCGATGCATGTGCTGGAAAAACACACGTTGCAAACAAAATCATGGCGCCCAGAAGGCTGCAAAGACGTGACATAAATGGGGGTTCCAAGTCATTGGGGAAAGGCCATTGGCCTTTCCCTTGTCGCTGTGACAATTAGTAGTTGGACTTCAACTGAACACAGGTTTTTGTTTCCGTGTTATACATGCCGCAACCGAGGTCTTTCCAATCCGATTTCAGGACTGCTGATTCTGGTAGGAAGTCAGTCCACGCATCACCCATAACTTCTTTTGTCTGGCTGATAATATCGAATTGACCGTCATCCTGGATTTCACCAATCAGGACCGGTTTTGCCAAGTGGTGATTTGGAAGCATTACTGCTGTACCACCGGTCAAGTTTGGAAACTCCTGGCCATACATGGCTGTGCGAACCGCATCAACTTCTGTTGAGCCGGCTTTTTCAACCGCGTTTACCCACATATTAAAGCCGATATAATGCGCTTCCATCGGGTCGTTGGTAACCCGCTTTTCACCCATTCGTGCTTTCCAGCTTTCGATGAAACTTGCATTTACTTCGGTGTCTGCTGACTGAAAATAGTTCCAGGCTGCAAGGTGTCCCACGAGGTTTGTGGTATCCAGTCCTGAAAGTTCTTCTTCACCAACTGAGAAAGCAACTACTGGAATGTCATCGGCTGAAACGCCTGCTGCAGCAAGTTCCTTGTAAAAGCCAATGTTCGCGTCACCATTAATAGTTGAGATCACACCAACCTTTTTACCATCAGCTCCAAGTGCAACCACATCTGCAACAATCTTTGACCAGTCAGAGTGACCAAATGGTGTGTAGTTCACAAAGATATCTTCTTCCTTGATCCCTTTATCGACAAGATACTGTTCAAGGATTTTGTTTGTTGTACGTGGGTACACGTAATCTGTTCCCAAAAGGGCAAATTTTTCTACGCCCAGTTCTTCCAGATAGTAGTCAGTTGCTGGAATGGCCTGCTGATTTGGAGCCGCACCGGTATAAAAAACGTTTTTCGAAGATTCTTCACCCTCATACTGAACCGGGTAGAACAAAAGGCCGTTGAGCTCTTCAATAACCGGCAATACGGATTTGCGGGAAACAGAAGTCCAGTTACCAAAAATTACGTCGACTTCATGAACAGTCAAAAGTTCACGGGCTTTTTCAGCAAAAAGTGGCCAGTCAGAAGCAGGATCGACCACGACGGCCTCCAGCTTTTTGCCCATAATACCACCTTTTTTGTTTTGCTCTTCAATGAGCATCAACATCGTGTCTTTAAGTGTTGCTTCGGAGATCGCCATCGTGCCGGATAGAGAATGTAAAATACCTACTTTTATTTCTTCCGCGAGCGCTGCGATTGGCGTAGCCTGCGCGGGCCGGCAAGTTAACAGTTTTTGAAATGGCACCGGAAACAAAAGGCTGTGCCGCCGCCATCATGG
>JBCCBE010000089.1:0-14064 GCA_039814425.1 Pseudomonadota bacterium | reverse complement strand
TGCCCGGGCAACTGAGCCATAGTTTCTATGAGTTTCTTTGAGCCGGTGGCTAAAGGTTTTCCGGGAGTTCGCTTTTTCGGTTCGACTAACGCAGAACACTTAACGCCCTGACCAAGTTTTGCATAAAAGGTCCGTTCCAACGGAGGGCAATGCAGTACAGCTTCAACCGGACGATTGTTTTCGATTACTGCAAGTGAAATGCACCATTCCTTACGCCCTTCAAGGAAGCCGCGCGTGCCGTCAATTGGATCTACAATCAATACACGCTCACAATCCAAACGGGCATCATCATCATCGGTTTCTTCAGATAACCAGCCATGGTCCGGTAAAGCAGCGGTAAGTGTAGTCTTGAGAAAGGCGTCGATTTCCTTGTCGGCCATAGAGACCGGAGATTTTCCGTTCTTGTACCAGACCTTGTTTTCAGTATTCCCAAAATAGGACATTCCAATTTCGCCTGCGCGAACTACGGTATCAACAATTAAGGGATTTTCGCCAAACGGCCCGCTATTTGCCGCCAAGTGTCATTCCTTCGATCAGCAGCGTAGGCGCATTGGTAGAATATTTAAATTCAAGATCATCGGCAGGGATCATACCCAAAAACATATCTTTGAGGTTCCCGGCAATGGTAACTTCTGCCACCGGATAGGTTATTTCACCATTTTCAATCCAGAAGCCGGCAGCGCCCTTTGAGTAGTCACCGGTCACCATGTTTACACCATGGCCAATCGTCTCGGTTAGATACAGACCTTGCGAAATGCTAGCGATCAATTCTTCTGGTGTCTGTTCGCCCGGTTCCATATAGCAGTTGGTTGTGCTTGGTGTAGTGCCTGAGCCGCTTCGTGCAGCACGGCCATTTGTGTTCAAACCAAGCTCACGTGCGGCATTACTATCCAAAACCCATTCTTGCAGCACACCGCTACTGACCAGATTAATTTTCTCGTTCGCAACACCTTCGCTATCAAACAGTCGCGAACCATTGCGTCGTTTCATATGCGGATCATCAACGATATTGAGATTTTTGCCGGCAATAAGCTCACCCATTAAATCTCGCAAAAAACTCGTTTTGCGAACAATCGAACCTCCGTTGATTGCTCCGGCAAGAGTTCCAAGAACTCCAGCGGATATGCGCGGATCAAACAGGATCGGAAAATTGCCAGACTTAACTTGCTTAGGGTTTAATCGTCTGGCTGCACGTTCTCCCGCTGAGCGGCCAATGTGCTGGGCTGGTAACAAATCTTCAAAATGCGTTGCCGAGGAAAAATCATAGTCTCGTTCCATGCCGGTGTTTTCGCCGGCGACCATTGCTGTAGATATTGAACTGCCACTACGTTCATAACTGCCGCAAAACCCGTCCGAAGTCGCTAACACGAAACCGGTTGTGCCATGGCCAGCAGAAGCGCCCATCGATTTTGAAACGTCTGCAACTGAAAGGCCAGCGTTTTCCGCCTCTAATGCCAGTGTCTCGAGCTCTTCGGCATCCGGCAAATAACCATCAACGAGATCCAGACCATCTGCCAGTTTTGTGATTGTGGCCTGGTCTGCCAGAAGTGATTTGTCTGCCAAACCTTGGGACGGATCATCTGGAGATACTCTTGCCATCGATACGGCGCGTTCCGCCAATGCTTCTAAATTATTGACGGTATTGGAATTTACGCTTGCAACCTTATTGTCGCAAAAGACGCGTAAGGAGATATTATCGCCTTCGGATCGGTCAGAGTTTTCAAGTTTTCCATCGCGCACAGAAATACTGAGTGAATTGCCGCTTGCAACAACCACATCACAGGCATCTGCACCAACTTTGAGGGCGAGGTCTACAAGCTGGTTTGCCTGCAATTCTAGGGATTCGAGTTTGTTCATATTATAACTGGAAGAAAATTGGGTTAAATCTTTGCCAAGAGTACAGTTCACACATAAGGTGAAGAGAAGATTCTCGCAAGGTTTGTCCTTGTACTAAAACGCCATATTAGAAAGTGGAGAAATTCAGAATGGCAGGTGAAGCTCCAGAAGCTCTTACACAGGCAGTGGTTTTACTTGGCGGTGCAGTCCTTGCCGCACCAGTTTTTAAAAAAATTGGCCTTGGAACCGTGTTGGGTTATCTGTCAGCCGGTATTTTACTCGGGCCCCTGCTGGGGATCGTCCAGGACGGGGAGGATATCCTCCACTTTGCTGAACTCGGTATTGTCTTTTTATTATTCATCGTAGGTCTTGAGATGAAGCCGTCGCGGCTTTGGGCCATGCGACGGGATATATTTGGGCTAGGTTCGCTTCAGGTTATCAGCTGCGGCCTGGTGCTATCTTTCTTAGCCTGGCTGTTTATTGCGCCGAACGGTCGTATGGCATTGGTTGCCGGGTTCGGTCTTGCGCTGTCTTCTACCGCTTTTGCGCTTCAATTGTTGGAATCACGAAAAGAAGTGAACACGACCTATGGTCAAAAGACCTTTTCAGTGCTTCTTTTTCAAGACCTTGCCATTATCCCCCTATTGGCTGTCTTGCCATTGTTATCGGTTTATATTGGCAGCACCGGTGCGGACTGGAACGCGTTTCTAATCGGAGTTGGTGCTATTGCGACGGTCGTTTTGGCTGGCCGATATCTACTTAATCCGCTCTTGGGAATTATCGCTCGAACGGGCGCACATGAGGCAATGATTGCCACGGCACTTTTGGTTGTTATTGGATCTGCAACCTTGATGCAGGCGGCAGGCCTTTCCATGGCGCTTGGCTCATTCCTTGCAGGCGTTTTGCTTGCTGAGTCTTCTTATAAGCATGAATTGGAGGCCAATATTGAACCGTTTCGCGGCATTCTGCTTGGCCTGTTCTTTATGGCTGTTGGTCTTTCGCTGGATGTTGATGTGCTGCTCAGCAATTGGCTTTCAATTATTATCTGCGTTTTCGTGGCGATGGCAGTTAAGGCTCTATTGATTTATGGTTCAAGCCGTCTTTTTGATGCCAATCACCCAGACGGCGTTCGAACTGCGGCCATGCTTTGTCAGCATGGTGAGTTCGGGTTTGTACTGTTTGCTTCTGCCGCTTCAATCGGAATTCTGGATGCCCAGACATCTTCATTTTTAATCGCAATTGTCGTTCTTTCAATGGCGTTCACCCCGGCCTGTGTCTGGTTAGGTGGTTTCCTTTTGGAAAATGATGATGAAGAACATGACATGGAAGAAGACTTTGAAGGGGCCCAATCTCCTGTGTTGATGATCGGATTTTCGCGGATGGGGCAGGTAACATCACAAGCACTTCTTGCATCAGGAACCGATGTGACTGTGATCGACAACAATCCCAACATGATCAAACAGGCGGCACATTTTGGTTTTCGTATCTACTTCGGTAACGGCTGCCGAAAGGACGTGCTGATTTCAGCTGGCATTAGGCAAGCTAGTATGGTTTGTGTGATGACCCATACACCTGAGATCACAAATCAGATCATTGATCTTGTTGCTAAAGAGTTTCCCGATAAACCGATTTATGCGCGTGCCTATGACCGGGCTCATACACTTCAATTGATGGATAAGCCGGTTAAATTCCATACCCGCGAAACCTTTGAATCAGCGCTTGTCATTGGTGCAGAAATGCTGCGGGGGCTTGGCCGGACCAGTGAAGAAGCTGAAGATTTGATCAAGGAAGTGCGCAAGTTGGATGAAAATCGTCTTAAGGTGCAGTATCACGAAGGGATATATGCTGGTTCGGATATGTATCACAGCCGCCCGGTACAACCCGAGCCGCTTGTTAACCCGACCCACCCAGCTGAAGCTTTGGATGATCGTTCACGCGAGCTGGTAGAAGAAGATCACGCAAAGGATAATTCTGACGTCGCTGAAAAAACATCGCCTGCCAACTGATGGCTGCTAACACTGAAAAAGGAAGAGCCGTTTTTACCGAAGGGTCAACTATGCGCCATGTATTGGTGATGACCTCCACCGGTGCGGTTGGTCTTTTGGCGATTTTTGTCGTTGACGTGATCAATCTTTTTTATATCTCCCTTTTAGGACAACAGACACTTGCAGCAGCAATCGGCTACGCATCGACAATTATGTTTTTTACTGTGTCGATTGCGATTGGATTTTCGATCGCTGCAACCGCAATTACTGCCAAGGCTATTGGTGCGGGGGATGAGGAATCTGCCCGGCAAAACGCTGGAACAACCTTGTTTTTTATGGTGGCGATGTGCGTGATCATAGGTGCCATCCTGTTTCCGCTGCTCCCTTTATCTCTGGATTTGCTAGGTGCGGAGGGGGAAACCCACCAACTGGCTCTTGAATTCATGCAAATCGTTTTGCTTTCTTATCCCTTGTTGGGCGCAGGGATGTGCATGGCTGCATTATTGCGCGCTAAGGGAGACGCCAAACGGGCAATGTACGTCACGCTGTCTGCTGGCGCGGCCGCATTGGTTCTTGATCCGTTGTTTATATTCGGATTTGGACTTGGAATACACGGCGCTGCAATCGCTGTGTTTTTTGTACGAATTATTTTGGTACTGGTTGGACTGCATGGCGTTTTGATCAAGCATAAAATGATCGGTAGACCAGATCTTCAGTGGATGATTAAGACCATGCGACCGTTCCTGGTCATTGCTGTGCCAGCCGTGCTGACCCAGATTGCTACACCGATTGGCAATGCTTACGTAACGGCCGCGATATCAGAGTTTGGCGATGATGCGGTTGCTGGTTGGGCAATTGTGGGCCGCCTGATGCCACTTGCATTTGCTGCAGTCTTTTCGTTGTCGGGAGCTGTTGGTCCGATCCTCAGTCAAAATCTTGGGGCCAAGCAGTTTGACCGGGTTAACAGAACGATGTGGGACAGTTTGATTTTTACCCTTGTCTATACGATCGCCGTTTGGGCGATCCTCGCATTATTATGGACCCAGATTGCCAGCCTTTTCAGTGCGACCGGTGATGCAGCAGGTTTAATCCGCTTCTTCTGCCTGTTTGTTGCTGGTAGCTTTATCTTCAATGGTGCTTTGTTCGTTTCAAATGCAGCGTTCAACAATTTGGGTTACGCGTTTTATTCGACTGTATTTAACTGGGGGCGGGCGACCTTGGGGGTCATTCCATTTGTCTGGATTGGCAAGCAATGGGGGCCAGAGGGAGTGCTTGCCGGATGGGGATTGGGTGGCATTGTTTTTGGTATCGCAGCCGTGGTCGTTTGTTTCAGGACTATATCTAGGCTTTCAGACAAGGATGTCGAAAGTCAGGACGCATCAGAAAACGTTCCGACGTCTAATTCACCCTTCACCTCTGGGCGCGGTGCTTCAATCCGTTAAGCTGTAATAGTGTGTAAGGTATTAGGCCTATTTAGGATTGCGATGCCTTAAACGCTGCAACCACATCAATATAGGGTTCCTGTTTTTCAACGTCCCAATATTTTAGTTCATCAAGCGGGATCGGTTGGCTGGTAACCGCACAACTCACAAAACCTCCAGCGGAAAGAACCTGAAAGTCAGAATCCATATACTTAATTCTTGCTTCGCCGGAACCCGGCCCTTCGAAACGGTTCATTGTGTTCCTATCCACATCTCTCCAAGAGTGGGATAATGTAGACTTTTTTAGTTCAAATCAATGTTGGGAACGCAATTAATTTATGAATCATGACTATTGATCGAAAAAGGATAAACCTGATAGCGGCACTTATCGCCCGAACAGCCTTTCAATATCTTTCAAATCAAGTTCTATGAAGGTTGGACGGCCATGATTGCATTGTCCGGAATTAGGCGTCGTCTCCATTTGCCGTAAAAGCGAATTCATTTCTTCAGGCTTCAGAATTCGACCTGAACGCACCGAACCATGGCAGGCCATGGTAGCGGCCACATATTCAAGTTTTGCCGCCAATCCATCCGCCCTATTCCATTCTGCAACTTCATCTGAAAGATCATGTATGAGTTGTTTGATGTCCACCTCACCAAGCAATGCCGGTGTGCCGCGTACTGCAATGGTTGCTGGACCAAACGCTTCCAACTCAAGCCCGAGCTTGTGAAAGTCGTCCTGATACGTGCAAATACGGGTAACGTCTTCTTCTGTTAGATCGATAATTTCGGGGACCAGGAGTAATTGGCTAGGCAGGCCGTCCGTCATCCCCTTTTTGAGTTTTTCATATACGATACGCTCGTGAGCTGCGTGCTGATCAACAATCACAAGGCCAGTCTCGGTTTGAGAAACAATATAGTTTTTATGCAATTGTGCTCGCGCAGCGCCCAACGGATAGCTTGATAGTAGATCCGTTTCTGCTGTTGAAACCTGATAAGTAGCACCACCGGGAATATCCACTCCGGAAAACTGTGCCTGATCCTCCGCAAATCCTGAAGCCGTTTGTTCAATATCAAGTGGACGGGACCATCCTGCGTTTTGCTGTAACGCACTTTGTGATGGGGTGTGAGGGGATCCCGAGTGTCGTGACGATTGAGTTTCTGGGCGAAACGCCTGCATCATCGCTTCAGCACCCGCTCTACTGGTCAGTGGTACTTCCCCGGCAATTGCCTGCTTGAGAGCACCAACAACAAGGCCACGAACAAGACCGGGGTCGCGAAACCGTACATCGGCTTTGGACGGATGGACATTGACATCCACCTGATGTGGATCAAGCTCTATAAATAGCGCAAGCAGAGGATGCTTGCCGCCCGGCAAAAAGTCGTTATAGGCGCCACGCACCGCGCCAAGCAGTGCCTTATCGCGAACCGGTCTGCCATTTACAAAAAAATATTGAGCCAGCGAATTGCCCCGGTGAAAGGTAGGCACACTTGCAAGGCCGGTTAGTCGAACACCTTCACGCTCTGCATCAATTTCCATTGAATTTTCAAAAAAAGCCTTGCCCAATACCTGCTGCAACCGGCCGTGGGGGTCGGATGCAGGATATTCAATCACGCTGCGATCTTCACCGGAAATTGAAAAATGAACGTCGGGAAACGCAAGCGCAATCCGCTTAAAAATCGCGGTAATTGCATTGGTCTCTGCCTGATCAGACTTTAAAAATTTAAGCCGTGCTGGGGTCGCAAAAAATAAGTCTTTAACTTCAACCATTGTTCCATTTGCAAGTGCAGCAGGTTTTGGGCTACTCACGGTGCCACCGCGAACGTTTACCTGCCATGCATCTGCACTTGTTTCAGCTCGCGAGGTGATTGCAAGTTGTGAAACCGCGCCAATTGATGGCAAAGCCTCTCCCCGAAATCCGAGGCTTCGAATGTCCAGCAGGTCATCGGATAGCTTGGAAGTGCAGTGTCGTTCGATTGCAAGCAGAAGGTTGTTGCGATCCATGCCATGGCCATTGTCGCTTACCCGGAGCAGTGTTTTGCCACCGCGCGCGGTAACAATTGAAACGCGGGATGCACCAGCATCGATCGAATTTTCAACGAGCTCCTTGACGACACTAGCTGGTCGCTCAATGACTTCACCAGCCGCAATTCGATTGACCATCGTCTCGTCAAGTCGTCGAACGTCAGTGGCCGGAGAGTAATCTTGCCGGTTTGATTGCGCTTGGAATGCCATATCCCTTTATCTCTTATTCAAGTCGCCGGGAAAAGGTGCATTACAAACGAACCACAGCTGAAATCGGGATTTTCCGCTTTAGATTGTGCCAATGAAAAAGAAGTTTCATTTTTCAATTAGCCGCACACGATAGAGTTGAGATGGCAGACAACGAAGATCGAAAACAAATCCAATCGCTACATTATCGCTTCGATACGTTTTTTTGCTTGCCTCTTTGATAACTTGGTCTAGGTTGCCGAACACTATAGATTGTGCAATGCACAAATTGAAAAAAAACCAAGGGGCCTGATATGCTGGCAATCTCAGAAGAATTCAAAAAAGAAGCAAACCTAATCAATGGTCAGTGGGTTGGAGCAGACAGCGGCGACACATTTGAAGTCTTTAATCCAGCAACTGGTGCAAAAATCGGAACTGTACCAAACAGCGGTCGTGCGGAAGCCCGTCGGGCGGTTGAAGCAGCGGCAGAGGCATTTAAAACCTTCGGACGCACAACTGCCAAAGAACGGTCGGAAATGCTGCATAAGTTACATGACATCATTTTGGAAAATCAGGAATCCCTGGCGCAACTTCTTTCGCTAGAACAGGGAAAGCCATTGGCTGAATCCCGCGGGGAAGTTGGCATGTCTGCTGCTTATATCCGTTGGTATGCTGCTGAATCTCGCCGCGTTTATGGCGATGTAATTCCCTCACCCTGGAAGGACCGCCGTATTTTGGTGAACCGCGAACCGATCGGCGTAGTATCATGCATTACACCGTGGAATTTCCCATCATCCATGCTTGCCCGCAAGGTCGGACCGGCGATTGCGGCAGGTTGTACAGTTGTCTGTAAACCCGCTGAAGCAACGCCTTATTCTGGTCTCGCATGGGGCGTTTTGGCAGAGATGGCTGGCATTCCTCCAGGCGTAGTGAATGTTGTGACCGGTGATCCTGCTGAAATTGGAGAAGAACTGACGACACATCCCCATGTACGTAAAGTAACGTTTACCGGTTCTACACGGGTGGGTAAAATCATCCTGTCGCAATGCGCACGTACCGTTAAAAAATGTTCGATGGAACTGGGCGGAAACGCTCCTTTCATCATTTTTGATGATGCTGATATTGATCGTGCTGTTGAAGGTGCAATTGCTGCAAAGTATCGTAACTCTGGCCAAACATGTGTATGTACTAACCGCTTTTTTGCCCAAGCGGGTATTTACGATCAGTTTATCGAAAAGTTGGTCAAGGCAACCTCTGAACTTAAGGTTGGAGAATTCCATGAGGATGGTGTTCAGCAAGGCCCGCTAATCAATGTGGCAGCGGTCGAGAAGTGCGAAGAATTTGTCGCTGATGCCAAGGAAAAAGGTGGCGAAGTTGTAACCGGCGGTTCGCGGCACGCGCTGGGTGGTAATTTCTTTGAGCCGACAGTGATTACAAATGCATCGGAAAATATGCGGTTTTCCATCGAAGAAATTTTTGGACCGGTTGCGCCGGTTTACAAATTTGAGACTGAGGAAGAAGCCGTTGAAATGGCCAATGCAACGAATTTTGGACTGGCAGCTTATTTCTACACCAATGATTTGGGCAGAACCTACCGGGTAATGGATGGACTTGAATATGGTCTTGTGGGTGTCAACGAAGGCGTTATTACAACCGTTGAAGCACCATTTGGCGGATTTAAAGAATCCGGCCTTGGCAAAGAAGGCGGATATCAGGGCATCGAAGATTACGTAGAATCCAAATATGTATGCGTTGGTGGCCTTGGCTTCTAATTCCTGATTGATCGGGTTTTCAGGCAATTTTCATGTCCCTATCGATTTCACTTGCTGAAACAGATCAAGACAGAGCCGCCTGTATGCAATTACGCCGCGAAGTCTTCATCTTAGAACAGTCAGTTCCGCAGGCAGAAGAAACCGATGGACTGGATGATGAATGTATTCATTTTTTGGTCCGTCTTGAGGGCAAACCGGTTGCCGCATCGCGCGTGCGATACCTTAAGGATAAAGCAAAAATCCAACGGGTCTGTGTTTCAAAGGACAAGCGCGGTAGTGGTTTTGGCGGGCGTTTGATTGCCTATATGATTGATCATCTTTCTGCTGAAAATCGGGCCGCCATCCTATATTTGGAATCACAGGTGCATGCGATTTCGTTTTATGAAACCTTGGGTTTTACAGCTTACGGAGATGTTTTCATGGATGCGGGCATTCCCCACCGCAAGATGGAGAAACCGGTTGATACTATTTTGGCGCCTCACCGGCTGGCAATCTATGGAACGCTAGCGCCCGGTGCGGTCAATGAAAGCCAGCTCTCAGAACTTTCAGGCGAATGGATTTCAGGCAAGGTTAGCGGCCATCAGATTGAAATCAGTTCGGGTTTGGCTCGCGGATGCCCCGGTCTTACACTGGACCCGGATGCTTCCAAAATCGATGTATTTGTCTTTCAGTCGAAAGACCTTCCAAACCATTGGGAACGGCTTGATCAATTTGAAGGTCCACAATATCGACGGGTCCTAACGCGTGTTGAGACCGTAGATGGTTTCGTAACGGCCTATATCTACGAGTTCGTTTCCTAAATCTTGTTAAGTGCAGATTGGCGAACGATTTGAGCCAGCTCCATCAGCTGATTATCCAAAGGACTGGAATTACGCCAGATCATTCCAATGGTTCTGGTTGGCTTTGGTTCTGGAAAATGGGCGACAGATACCGATCCGGAACGGGTTTCAACCGCTTCAGCCATTTCCGGAATTAGAGTGACACCTATTCCCACACTTACCATTTGTACCAACGTGGCAAGCGAACTGCCTTCCATCATCTCACGTGGTTTTTTTGTATGAATATTACAAAAGGAAAGGGCCTGATCACGAAAACAGTGACCTTCTTCAAGTAAAAGCAGGCGCATTTCCCGTAAGTTTTCTGAATTTGGAACAGGTTTGCCGTGATCTTTCTTAGGACGCACAAGCAAAAAGCTTTCTTCAAATAACGCAATTTCTGTGAACGCGGTTTCTGAAACTGGAAGCGCCACAATAGCCGTATCTAGATTGCCACGTGACAGGTCTTCGATTAGCTTTTGTGTTTGCGTTTCACGCACCTGAACATCGATTTCCGGAAATTGGCGGGTTATATTTTTCAAGACTGTAGGTAAAAGGTATGGCGCTATTGTTGGAATGATCCCTAGGCGCAATCGGCCTACCCATTGTTCGTTGCTGGCCCGGGCAAGATGGTCCAGATCATCAATTGCCCGCAATATTTCGCGCGTTTGTTCGGCAAAAGTCTGGCCAAACTGGGTAAGTCTGACCTGCCTTGCATTGCGCTCAAATAACTTCACACCCAGAGAATTCTCCAGCTGCTTAATTTGGACAGACAATGCTGGTTGCGAAACTGAGCAAGCATCAGCTGCACGACCAAAATGCCCAAAATTTGCCAAAACTTCAAAATATCGGAGTTGTTTCAGTGTAAATCTATCCATAACTTAAAGTTATCACAACCATCAAAAAATACAAATTTATCTAATCAGAAAATTTTGATATAATAATTATGACGCATATAAGTGCGTTGAAAATCCCGATTTTAAATCACTACGTCGAAACAAATCATTTCATTGGAGGAAACGATGAACGACCTAAGCTTGGAGAGCGGTAGTAAATGCCCAGTAGTCGGCCATAGGCAGACTGCAACTGGAAATTCTGCAAATCAGCGCTGGTGGCCAAACCAGCTTAACCTGAATGTATTGCATCAAAATTCACCGACTGGTGATCCGATGGACGAGAACTTTAACTACGCAGAAGCGTTCAAGAGCCTCGACCTGAAAGCCTTAAAAGAAGACCTTTACGCGCTAATGGTCGATTCTCAAGAGTGGTGGCCAGCTGATTATGGTCACTATGGCCCGTTCTTCATTCGTATGGCCTGGCATAGCGCCGGAACCTACCGCACGACCGATGGACGTGGCGGCGCATCTTCTGGTTCCCAGCGTTTTGCACCTCTAAACAGCTGGCCGGACAACGGTAATCTCGATAAGGCGCGCGCGCTTCTTTGGCCAATCAAGCAAAAATACGGCAAGGCGATTTCATGGGCTGATCTTATGATTCTCGCCGGCAACTGCGCAATCGAATCAATGGGTGGCCAGACCTTTGGATTTGCCGGAGGTCGCGCAGATGTGTGGGAACCTGAAGACGATATCTACTGGGGGCCAGAAACAACTTGGCTTGGTGATGAGCGTTATTCCGGAGATCGTGAATTGGCAAATCCGCTGGGTGCAGTTCAGATGGGCCTGATTTATGTCAATCCGGAAGGGCCGAACGGAAATCCTGACGCGACTGCGTCTGGTCGAGACATTCGCGAGACTTTCGCACGTATGGCAATGAATGATGAAGAAACCGTCGCTTTGGTTGCTGGCGGTCATACATTTGGAAAAGCCCATGGTGCTGGTGATCCTGGCGAATTTGTTGGACCGGAACCAGAAGGCGGCAGCATGGAAGACATGGGTTTTGGTTGGATAAACTCCATGGGATCCGGCCACGGTGTTGATACAATCACCTCCGGTCTGGAAGGAGCTTGGACACCAACTCCAATTCAATGGGATAACAGCTATTTCGATACGCTGTTTGGCTATGAGTGGGAATTAACAAAAAGCCCAGCCGGTGCTCAGCAATGGACACCAACCGATGCATCAGCCAAAACAACAGTGCCGGATGCGCATGACCCGGCGGTAACGCACGCTCCAATGATGTCTACTGCTGACATGGCAATGCGGATTGATCCGTCATACGAAAAAATCTCTCGCGATTTTCATGCTAATCCAGACAAGTTTGCCGATGCATTTGCCCGCGCCTGGTTCAAACTTACACACCGCGATATGGGCCCGTTGTCTCGCTATCTGGGCGTCGAAGTACCATCCGAGGAATTGATCTGGCAGGACCCGGTTCCCGCGGTAGATCATGAACTGGTAGATGATAACGATGTTGCAAGCTTGAAACAGGAAATTTTGGCCTCCGGCATTACGGTTGGCAATCTTGTCTCAACAGCTTGGGCTTCTGCTTCAACCTTCCGTGGAAGCGACAAGCGCGGTGGTGCCAATGGTGCACGCATTCGTCTTGCTCCACAAAAAGACTGGGCTGTAAATGATCCATCAGTGTTGTCCATGGTACTTGATACGCTTTCAGGCATTCAGGAAAAGTTCAATGCGGGACAATCAGGCGCCAAAAAAGTCTCTATGGCGGATCTCATTGTTCTTGCCGGATGTGCAGGCGTTGAAAAGGCAGCAAAAGCTGCCGGTTATGACGTGCCTGTGCCATTTACACCGGGTAGAACCGACGCAAGCGAAGAGCAGACAGATGTAGATTCTTTCTCTGTTCTTGAGCCAATGGCTGATGGGTTCCGCAACTTTCTTGGTGAAAGTGATGGTCGCTCGGCAGAAGAAATGCTTGTTGATCGTGCCCAGCTTTTGACTTTGGGCGCACCTGAAATGGCAGCACTTGTGGGTGGCCTGCGGGTTCTAAACGCTAATACTGGCGGTTCCCAGCATGGTGTCATGACCAGCAAGCCTGAAACGCTGACCAATGATTTCTTCGTCAATATGATGGATCGTAATGTCAAATGGGAGCCTGCTTCAGAAACCGGTGTTTATCAGTCAAAGACCCTGTCTGGTGACGCAGCAGGCTGGACTGGAACTCGGGTTGACCTTGTGTTTGGTTCAAACTCGCAATTGCGTGCGATTTCGGAAGTTTACGGCAGTGACGACGGTCAGGCTAAGTTCGTCAGTGATTTCATTGCTGCTTGGACAAAGGTAATGAATCTGGATCGGTTTGATATCGTCTGAACTAGGTAATCGTTTCAGAAATCGAAAAACGAATCTGTTACGATTTTAAAAATTGGAGCCGGATCTGCATTTCGTCAGGTCCGGCTTTTTTGCTGATATTCAGGGCAAGCGTCACAATTGAGAGCCGCTTTAACTGTTTTCCCGGAATTTATGCTCGCTCCTGACCATAATTATCAATCTGATGGTTGATCTGTCATAACAAACTGCTATGGAAAACTGCTAAACCCAAAGGGATTGGCATTTGCCAAGATGTTCATGTCGAGAATTATCACTTCCGGAACTGGCGAAATAGCACTGACATTTGACGACGTCCTCCTCCAGCCTGGACATTCTGAAGTCTTGCCCGGCCAAGTGGATATCTCAACCAGCCTTGCAAACGGCATTGAACTTAACATGCCTATTCTTTCTTCTGCCATGGACACAGTGACAGAATCTCGTCTGGCAATTGCAATGGCGCAAGCTGGTGGTATGGGGGTAATTCATCGAAATCTGGATCCGATCACGCAGGCTGAAGAAGTCCGTCAGGTCAAGAAGTTTGAATCCGGTATGGTTGTCAATCCGCTCACAATTGGACCGGATGCCACGCTTCAAGACGCAATGGATGTTATGCGGACAAACAATATTTCCGGTATTCCGGTCGTTGAAAATGGGAAAGACGGCGGCCATGTCGCCGGGAAGCTGCTGGGTATCTTGACCAACCGGGATGTTCGTTTTGCATCAAACCCTGATCAAAAGGTCCACGAGTTAATGACGCGAGATCTGATCACAGTACGTGAAGGGGTCAATCAGGATGAAG